>DASTSF010000322.1:0-15197 GCA_035760825.1 Bacteroidia bacterium | reverse complement strand
GATCGAAAGGATCGTATTCTTTTCGTTCGCTGTTTTTATCCTCCGGATCGCGGCTATCCCGAAACAGGGATCCAGATGGTCAATGATCACAACCACAGGATTCGTGCTTTCCAGGAGCATGTCCAGCTCTGCGGGATTTACGGCCTCTCCCGAAAGAACGAGCTCATTTTCATTGTTTATCAACGATTTAAGTCCTTCGCGAACAAGGAAATTGGACTGGGCAAGCAGGATATTTATCGCCATTTTTATTTAGACTAATTCAAAATAAGATGGGTCAAAGGTAACTTTTCAGTTCAAACCGGCAAATGATCGGGCGGGAAATGTTGACAAACTCAGGGAGCGATGGAAAACTTTTTTCCCTCTTCAGCCAGGAGCGTTTCGGGAAATTCCGATTTCGCCTCTTCAAGCAAAGGACGCAGATCGAGATAGCGTACGGAATAATGGCCGATGAGCAGCTGCTTCACGCCTGCTTCTTTCGCGGTTATGCCCGCTTCTTTCGCGGTAGAATGGAACGTCTTCTCGGCGCGGTCGATCATTTCATGAAGGAACGTCGCCTCATGGTACAGGAGATCGACGCCCTTCACCGCCCTGGTCACGGATGCGCTGAAACGTGTATCGCTGCAGAATGCATAGGAGCGCGGGCGCGGGCGTCCCTTTGTCAGCTCTTTATTGGGAATGACGGTTCCGTCTTCCAGCGTGATGTCGTTGCCTTTCTTTATTTCTGCGAACAGGGCCACGGGTACGCGGTGCTTATCCGTTTTTTCACGGTCGAGCGTAAAGGGCCGTTGTTTTTCACGGAAAATAAAGCCGCGGCAGGGAATGCGGTGATCGAGCTTTATCGTTTCAACGGTCAGGAGCGTATCTTCAAAAATGATCCCGTCCGTTTCCGGGTGCACGTGCCATTCGATCTCGTAATTGAAAACAGTGCCGGAATAATTCAGCTGTATATCGATGATCTCTTTGAGCCCTTCCGGGTGATAGATGTTCAGCTTCGTCTTTCTTCCCAGCAAGTGGAAGGACGAAAGAAGTCCCATCAGGCCCAGGTAGTGATCGCCGTGCAGGTGGCTGATAAAAATGTGGTTGATCCGCTGGAAACGGATGTGATAGCGGCGCAGCTGTATCTGCGTTCCTTCCCCGCAATCGATCAAAAAAAAACGCTCAGCCATATTCAGCAGCTGAGCGGTCGGAAATCTTTTCGAGGTTGGAGTGGCGGAACTGCAGCCGAGTATCGTTACTTCAAATGCGAAGGACATCAGCGGGCCACGGAAATTCTTTTCGTCACGATGGCGCTTCCCATGCGGAACGTGCACATGTATACACCCGGAGCAAGGTCGGACGTACCGAGGTCGAACCGGCTTGTTCCTTTTGCAACGTTAATGCTGCGATCGCTCACTTTGGATCCGAGAATATCGAAAATCGTCAGCTGCACCTGGCCGCCGTTAGGACTTACGATCTGGAATTCGGTGTGGTTATCGGCAGGATTGGGTGAGTTCTGTCCCACGGAAAATTTAAGCGGGTTTACGGAAGGCACGGCATTGGGATCGACAATGCGCAGCTTGTAGCCGGTTTTCGTCGCGGGAAAATCGGTCGGCACGCTGAATACGTCAACGGTCGCTGTGTAATAAACAATGATCGGGTAAACACCGTCGCTGTTCGGACCGCCTGTTTCCTGCCCGCTCACTGCGTTTCCGGTCACACCGATGCAGCCGTAGCTTCCGCCGGGGAAAACGCCGTTGGAAGGATTGGGCATGTACGAGAAGTTCGCGGGAATTCCGCTTACGCTGTCGATCGTAATATGCGTGATGTTGAACGTGCCGAGCTGTGTCACCGTGTCCGGCTGGACATGGAACTGCAGGTCTGTCGTATAGCCGACACCGACATACGCCACCGGGATGTTCGTTACTGTATCCGGGTGAATGCTGTAATCGGTAGGACCGTTAAAAACACCTTGGTTGATGGAGCATTGCGCGAAACCGGCAAGCGAAACCATAACAAGCGAAGCAGCGAGGTAGATTTTTTTCATCTGAAAAGATTTAGGGTCAGTCGCCGGAATTTTCAACGTCTTCGGCAACGAGAAGATCGATCGCGCCGGGAAGATCGCCGGCAATTTTAAGTATGCTGTCGAGCTGCGAAATGGAGATCAGTTTTTTGACGGGATCCTGCAATCCCGAAATGACGAGCACTCCATTGGCATTCTTGCAGAGACGGTTGGCGACAAGAATCGCGCTGAGTCCCGAGGAATCGCAGTAACGTGTTTCGGACAGATCAATGATCAGGTTTCTCACTCCGTCGGCATTCAGCACAACAAGCTCCGACTTCAGCGTGGGCGCTACCATCGTATCCAGCTTTTCCGCGTTCAGGCGGATCAGGGAATAGCGGTCGCTTCTTTCAACTACAAATGGCTGATTCATATCCTGCAAAAATATACTTTTTAAACCTGAACCGCAACGCCGGTCAATCGTCGGTCCTGCCGGCCAGAAGATAAAGAACCGCCATCCGCACCGCGACGCCGTTCTCCACCTGCCCGAGAATGATCGACTGGCCCGAATCCGCCACTTCGCTCGTGATCTCCACGCCGCGGTTGATCGGCCCGGGATGCATGATGGTTATTTCTTTCCCGATGCTTTTCAGCATTTCCATGTCGAGCCCGTACTGCATGGAATATTCCCTCAGGGTTGGGAAATACTTGATGTCCTGGCGTTCAAGCTGAATCCTTAACATATTCACCACATCGCACCATTCCAATGCTTTACGAATATTATATTCAACCTTTACTCCAAGTGACGAAATGTATTTCGGCATGAGCGTGCGAGGCCCGCAGACCATCACTTCCGCTCCCAGCTTCCGCAGGCAGAAGATATTCGAAAGCGCCACGCGGGAATGAAGTATGTCGCCGATGATGGCCACTTTTTTTCCTTCAACGGCTCCGAGCTTTTCCTGGATCGAAAAAGCGTCCAGCAGCGCCTGCGTCGGGTGCTCGTGCGCCCCGTCGCCTGCATTGATGATCGATGCGTCGATGTGCTTCGAAAGGAAAACACACGCCCCGGGATTCGGGTGGCGCATAACGACGAGATCCACCTTCATCGCGAGGATATTGTTCACCGTGTCGATAAGCGTTTCGCCTTTCTTGACGGAAGATGTGGAGGCGGAAAAATTTACGGTATCCGCGGAAAGCCTGCGTTCGGCGAGCTCGAAGGAAACCCTTGTGCGTGTTGAGTTTTCGAAGAAAAGATTGGCTACGGTGATATCGCGGAGAGAAGGGACTTTTTTAATGGGGCGGTTGATGACGTCTTTGAAACGGGCGGCTGTGGAAAGGATCAGTTCGATGTCTTCCCGCTGGAGCTGCTTGATGCCAAGCAGGTGCTTTACGCTTAATTTTTTCGCCATGCGTTCATTCCTGTGTTTGCAGCCATACTTTATCTTCTCCGCCCGCTTCCTTCCACTCCACCATGACTTTTTCGGAAGCGATCGTGTCAACTGTGCGTCCCACATATTTTGCCTGGATCGGAACGTTCCGGCTGAACCTGCGATCGATGAGCACGAGCAGTTCCACATCGCGCGGGCGTCCGAAGGCCATCATCGCATCGAGTCCGGCACGGATCGTACGTCCCGTGTACAGCACATCATCCACGAGGATCACGTTCCTGTCTTCGATGATGAAGTCGATGCTGGTGCGGTTGGGAACAAGGTCTTTTTTCCGGAAATCATCGCGGTAAAAGGTAACGTCCAGTTCACCGAGCGGAACTTTTTTTCCGGCGAGAATAGACTCGAGCGTTTTGCGGATCCGCCGTGCGAGAAAAATTCCGCGGGGCTGGAGGCCAATGATGACCGATTCAGAAAAATCGCCGTGAACTTCGATCAACTGATGACAGAGACGATTGATCGTAATGGAAAACTGCTGCGGAGTAAGTATTAATCGTGGAGCCATACCGGCACCGGCAAAGATAGGAAATCAGCCGGGATAATGATTTTCCATCCGCATCACCGTATGCTTTTTCCCGTCCGCGGCTCCAGGATAAGCGTGTCCGGCCTGGGACGCCTTCCCGCAATGGGACGGTCAATGAAAAGAATCTTATCGGGATACACCTGGGCGGGAGAAAATTCCTGGTACATGTGTTTGTACGGATTGAAAAGCGAATCGTGTTCCCACTCTGTTTTACCTGAAACAACAGATATTTTCCCCACGATGCCGAGCATGGAATAATAAGCGAACGTACTGTCGATAACCGGTTTCGCGGGATTGGGAAACCGGGCTGTTTTTTTCCAGTCCGGTTTGGCGGCGCCCTCCCGGAAACCAGCCATGTAGCTCTTCACGCCTTCATGATCCGTTTCCTGCCACACGACAAAATAATGATCCGCGTCCGTCTGGTAAATGAAAATCCTGTCGACCATGAATTCGGCTTTAAGGTCGAACAGGAAATGCTGCATGCTTTTCAGCGTATCCGAATAGCTGATCCTCCCCTTGTAAGTGGAATAATAGATCCTGCTCCCGTCGCGGGCAAAAAAATCATCGAACTGCGTCCTGTCTCCTTTTTCGAGACGGACGGCATACCGCAGCCCCGGTTTCTGCGATACGGATGCGCGATGCTTCCCCGCCGAATCCTGCGTTTTGTTTTTCTTATGCGGCCGGGGAGCCGAAGGCGATCCGCAGGAATAAAAAACCAGCAGCACTATCCATATCCCGGGAAAAAACAATTTTGTCCGGCTCATAGCTGCAAAGGTAGCTCCCGGAAGGTTGCGGCGAAAATCATCAGCGCTGTATCTGGTCGTGGAACTGCTGCGCCGCCCGGTACTGCAGGTATTTCTGGCGGATGGTAACCGCCAGGTCGTAATCGCTTGCTGTGCGGAGATAGGATTCCGGCATGTTCAGGTAAGCGATAAAGGAATCGAATTCGCTTTCATCCAGGTCGATCACGCCCGCTTTCACATACGTCCGGAACAATTCCTTCAGCACTTCTTCCTGGCGGTCCTGGTTCTCGTACTGCGCCACCATCGCTTTCGATTTTCCTTCCTTGCTGAAACGTTCATACATATACGTGATCGGGCTTTGAACGGCATCGGTGATACCGCTTGTCATGTATGTCTGCTGCACGCCGAGGCTTTCTCTTTCTTTTTTGATCGCGTCAAGATCTTTCACCGGGTAAATCGCCACAGCCTGGAGCGTAGTGCTTTTGATCGTCAGCCCGATGCGGAGACGGAACGTGTCTTTCGCCGTCGAATCGCGGAAACAGAAACGCTGAAGCTCATATCCGCTGGCCGTTACGATGAAGGTGTCGGTCTTTAATCCGGTAATGGAAAAGCTCCCGTCCATGCTTCCCGTGCTTCCCGTGTACGTACGCTTGTTCACAACGATGGGTGCAGGCGTGGCGGAGCTGTCGCGCTTATCGAATACTTTACCGGAAAATGTAACCGTTGCCGTCTGCGCGGGGGAAAACGAACCCAGCAGCACGAAGGCCGCGAGGAAGAAAAATATCTTTCCCCGGTTGCTGCCGGCGATGCGCCGGAACATCATGCTGACGGACGGTGCCTGAGCCATTTGTATATGCGACCGGGTTTTGAAGTTGATGATTTCCGTCTGGCGCCGGAACCGGAATCCGCATCGTTCTCATTATTCCCGAAACGATAACGAAGGCCGATAAAATACGCAGTATCGGAAATGCTGATGAGATCGCCGTTCTTCGAAGCGAACCGGGCCCGGTAATCGGCGGAAGCGATCAATCCGTGGCAGATGTTGTATTCGAATCCGCAGCCGAGATTGGCGGCGATCCAGCTCTGGTGAATGTTCATCCCGATCGACCACTTGTTGTTGTCGTTCAGCGTGGGGCCGATGAACCTGCCGTTCCAGTCGAGCAGACTCGCACCGAAAATAGCGCGAAAGATCACGTATGATTCGCCGACATTCATCAGGAATATCCCGTTCATTTCCGCATTCCACGCTTTGATATTGTCGAACGAAGGACTTGCCGTATGCGTGAAATAGCGCGAATATTCCGCCGTCCACATGAACCAGCGGTGACGCTGAAAACCCGTCATGAGCGAAATGCCCGGCTTGTAGCTGCCACGGACCTCGAGACGGTTATTGATAACGGCATAGGGAATGTAAAGACCGAAATTCACGCAGGGATGAAAATGAGCCGGTTTCGGGTTATTGCCCGGAACGATTCCCTGCACCACAACCTGCGAACGAAGCGACGAAATGATCATCATGAAACAGCTCAGCCCGAGGATTGCTTTTCTCATTATACAAAACTACTGAGAAAAGGGCTTACCCTGAAGACGTTTCTTATAAGTGAACGTTGCCCCACGGCAAGTGGCAGAAGGCAAACCGGCCCGGCCCGGGTTTCTGCCGGAAGATTGATTTCACAACTTAACTATTCGCTTGGCAGGTGTTTTTAAAATACTATTTTTGCACCCCGTCACAGGGTTCTTTATTTGCAATTATCGGGGTGTAGCGCAGTTGGCTAGCGCGCCACGTTCGGGACGTGGAGGCCGGAGGTTCGAGTCCTCTCACCCCGACTGAACAGGACACCCCCGCTTTCGGCGGGGGTGTTTCTTTTTTTTTATCCGTTCTGTCCTGCCCCATATTTGATGGCTCGTTCACTATTGAAAGAAGTGATTTTCCTGGTTTATTTTTTTATTCGTTCGTCACACAGAATGCATACACTTTTAATTCCGGTACTGATTTCTGTCTCACAATAACAGGGAGAAACCGTTACGATCTGCTGCAGCAGGTTAACCCATTTCAGATCCCGGTTGTACCTGTAACCAGTTTTCTGTTTTTACCGCGAAGCCGGGGCTTGCGTGCGCCCTTTCAAATCCGATAAAAAGATTATTTTTGCTGAAACCATTCCATCCCTAGCAGGACACTCTATGAAAAAACGTTTTTGGCCGGCTCTGCTTTCCGTCCCGGTAGCGGTGCTCGCACTGACCCTGAATTCCTGTAACAACGACAACTCCGATAAAAACGGCGTGGATACGATGGGAGATACCACTTCCGCCGTTGAAAAGAAGGACACGATCGGCAACCAGGAATTTGCGCAGGTCCCTTCTCCCTCTGAAATGTTTGCCTTCATGAAAGCCGCTGCGGGCGGAAACGCGTCTGCGGATGTGCTCAATCCCGTGGAGAACGAAAAGAAATACGAAAGCCAGAAAGCGCAGTCGCTGAACCTCGGTGTTTATTCAGCCGACCTGCTGTACTGCTCCACGTTCAGCGTGAGCAACAAGGTTGTGCCTTATTTCGGAACGTGCATGCGCATGGGCGATAAGCTGAAAGTCGCGACCGATATTTCCGATAAAGACAAAGACCGCATCAGCAAGAATGCCGGCAATGCCGATTCGCTGGTAGCGATCTCGAACGATCTTTACCTCACCACATTTGAAAACCTCGACCAGAACCAGCGTGGCGATGACCTCGGTCTCATGCTCGCAGGCGGCTGGGTGGAATCGCTTTACCTGATGACGAACATGGTGAAGGATTTCGATAAGGACAAAGCAACGGTTGACGGCGTTGTGCAGCAGAAAGGTTCGCTCGACAACCTCGTGGATTACCTCTCGAAGCACGAATCGAATCCCGACGTGAAAGCCGTTTCCGACCAGCTGAAAGAGCTCAAAGCGCTGTTCGATGCGGTTCCCGTTTCCACCACGGCCAGCGGCATGACGATGAAGAACGGCAAGCACGTGCTCGGCGGCGGATCGAAACCCACGCCTACCAAAGACCAGTTCGAAAAGATCAAATCCAAGGTCGCTGATATCCGTAATGGATTTATTTCGGCCCAGTAATTGTATTACCCTGTTTTTAAAAAACAAGACCATGAAAAAGTTGCCCGTTTATATCATGCTCGCCGCGATGTCCGGCCTTGCGCTGCCGCTTCCTTCGCAGGCTCCCTGTGTGACGTACCACAGGCAGGCCGGGTGCAGCCAGGCATCCGAAGACGGATTCCTCTACAACTCGCAATCAAAAAGCGGACTCTTCGCCCGCGGAACGACGTCGAAGCTGAAAGCCGTTTTTTATTCCGGCTTCGATTATTCGATCTCCATGTGCGCGGACAAGCTCCTCGGAACCGGCATCGGGATGGTTCTTTCCGACGCAACCACCGGTGAAGTTCTGTACGACAATGCGACCGACAACAAAGCCACGCATTTCGAATTCTCGAACGAGACGACGCGCAATATGTTCATCACGATCACGATCCCCGGAAGCGGTCCCGGAAAAGGGAAATCCGCAGACGCAGCGTGCCTCGGCATTCTTATCGAGCAGAAGGTCACACCGAAAGTAGGTTTCTGACCACCCATATAATTTTCACGTTAAAAGCCCTGTCTTTCTTCTCAAAGACGGGGCTTTTTCGTTTTCTTTGCCTCTCACCTTTTCCACTATGAAATACAGCATTTTCTTCCTTTCCGCCGTTGCAGCCGCGGCCGTATTTTTCACCGCAGCTGATCCTGCCAAACCGAAAAAATGGGATGTCAATAATCCTCCCGGCGATTACAAGGATGTCACGTTCACCGTCAACGAAGGCACGTGGATGAACCTCGACGTGAGTCCCGACGGGAAAACCGTCGCCTTCGACCTGCTCGGGGATATTTATTCCATCCCGATAACGGGCGGCACCGCGGTCCCGCTGCAAACCGGCCATGCCTGGCAATGCCAGCCGCGTTACAGTCCGGACGGAAAAAAGATCTGTTTCACCAGCGATGAAGGCGGTGGCGACAACGTCTGGGTGATGAACGCCGACGGTTCCGGCGCAAAGGAAGTCACCAATGAGAATTTCCGCCTGCTGAACAATGGCGTGTGGTCGGCTGACGGACAATACATCATCGCCCGCAAGCACTTCACCTCCACCCGCTCGCTCGGCGCAGGAGAATTATGGATGTATCATTTCACCGGCGGCGATGGTGTACAGCTCACGCAGCGGAAAAACCAGCAGCAGGATCTGAACGAACCTTCCGTTTCCGCTGACGGGAAATACGTTTACTACAGCGAAGACATGTATCCCGGCGGTTATTTCCAGTACAACAAAGATCCCAATAACCAGATCTACGCTATCCGCCGTTACAATTTCACGACAGGAGAAATTGAAGATGTAACGGGTGGTCCCGGCGGCGCCTGCCGTCCGCAGGTTTCGCACAACGGCAAGCTTCTCGCCTTCGTGCGCCGCGTACGTGAAAAATCCGTGCTGTTCCTGCGTGATCTCGCGACGGGAGAAGAATGGCCTGTTTATGACGACCTGAGCAAGGACCAGCAGGAAGCGTGGTGCATTTTCGGCGTGTATACCGGGTTCAGCTGGACACCCGACGACAAGCACGTCGTCATCTGGGCGAAAGGAAAGCTGAAAAATATCGACGTGGCAACGCAGAAAGTGGCGGACATTCCTTTTTCCGTTACCTGTCATCACCACATTTACAATGCGCTGCGTTTCCAGCAGGATGTTGCGCCCGACCAGTTCACGGCGAAAATGATCCGCAATGCCGTTACATCTCCCGACGAAAAAACGCTCGTGTTCAATGCGGCGGGTTTTCTCTGGAAAAAAACATTGCCCGACGGAAAGCCCGAACGTCTCACCGACGAAACGGATTTTGAATTCGAGCCCGCGTTCAGCCGCGACGGATCGAAGCTTGCGTTCGTTTCCTGGAACGATGAACAGACCGGCGCCGTGATGACGCTCGACATGAAATCACCGAAAGCGAAGCCCGTGAAGATCACCAATGAAAAAGGGATTTTCCGCACGCCGGCTTTTTCACCCGACGGGAACACGATCACCTTCTGGAAAGAAACAGGCAACGACCACCAGGGTTACACATTTTGCGTAAACCCCGGAATCTACACAGTGCCTGCAGCGGGTGGAAATGCCACGTACCTGTTCAACGACAACGCGCAGAAACCGACATTCTCCGCCGACGGAAAAGAGATTTTCTATTATGTCGACAACGGCGATTCGAAAGAGCTGAAAGCCTACGATCCTGACAAGAAGACGGCGCGTTCCGTCGCCACGTCGAATTATGCGTGGGAGATCGTACCGAGCCCGGACAATAAATGGATCGCGTTCCGCGAGCTGTTCAAAGTCTATGTATGCGCCTTCCCGCCTTCGGGGAAAACGCTCGAGCTCGCGAACAACATGAGCCAGGTGCCGATGCAGTGCATTACACGCGACGCCGGCCAGAGCATTGACTGGAGCGCGGACAGCAAAAAGATCCACTGGACAATGGGCGAACGTTATTTCACGCGTGAAATCAAAAACACGTTCGACTTCGTCCCGGGTGCGCCGGATTCATTGCCGGGCATGGACACGACGGGAATAAAGATCAACCTCGTGCTGCAGAGCGACAAGCCGAAAGGCGCTGTGGCGTTCACCAATGCGCGCATCATCACGATGGATGCGAACAACTCCGTGATCGAGAACGGCTGCGTGCTCGTACGTGAAAACCGCATTGAAGAAGTCGGGCCGATGGGCAACGTGAAGATCCCCGGTGATGCGAAAGTGATCGACTGCACGGGAAAAACCATCATGCCGGGCCTTGTCGATGTGCATTCGCACATGGGGACGTTCCGCCAGGGACTTTCACCGCAAAAGCAATGGAGCTATTACGCGAATCTTGCTTTCGGAGTAACGACGACGCATGATCCTTCTTCGAATACGGAAATGGTCTTCTCGCAGAGTGAAGCCGTGAAAGCCGGCAACATGGTGGGCCCGCGGATCTTTTCAACCGGCTGGATCCTCTATGGCGCAGAAGGCGATTTCAAGGCCGTCATCAACAATTACAACGACGCGCGTTCCGCCGTATACCGCACACAGGCCTGCGGCGCGTTTTCCGTGAAAAGCTACAACCAGCCGCGGCGCGAACAGCGCCAGCAGATCATTACCGCCGCGCGCAACCTGAAAATGATGGTTGTGCCCGAAGGAGGCTCTTTCTTTTACCACAACATGACGATGATCCTCGACGGTCACACCGGCATCGAGCACAATATTCCCGTCGCACCGGTTTATGACGACGTGGTGAAATTGTGGAGCAACAGCGAGACCGGCTATACGCCCACATTGATCGTAACGTACGGCGCGATGAACGGGGAATGCTACTGGTACCAGCATTCGAACGTCTGGGAAAACAGCCGCCTGCTGAATTTCTACCCGCGCGGCATGATCGATTCACGCTCGCGTCACCGCGTGATGGCCCCGGAAGAAGAATACAACAACGGGCACATTCTCGTTTCGCAATCCGTGAAGAAGCTTGCGGATGCGGGCGTACGCGTGAACCTGGGCGCGCACGGCCAGCTGCAGGGACTCGGCGCGCACTGGGAGCTGTGGATGCTCGCGCAGGGAGGAATGTCACCGATGCAGGCGCTGCGCTGCGCCACCATGAACGGCGCGTGGTACCTCGGTCTCGACAAATCGATCGGCTCGCTGGAAAAAGGAAAGCTCGCGGATCTTATCGTTCTGGATAATAACCCGCTGGAAGATATCTACAACAGCCAGTATGTGAAATACACGATGGTGAACGGGCGCCTGTACGATTCGCAGACGATGAACGAGATCGGCAACTACGACCGGAAGCACACGAAATTCTGGTGGGAGAACCCGAAGTATTTTCCGAATTACACGTGGCATGAAGACACGAATTCCTTCATGGAAGATGCGTGCGAAGATGATAACTAAAAAGAGGGCCGGGAATTCCGGCCTTTTTTTTGCAGGGAATAGTTGTACTTTGGAAAAATGAAATCAGCACCCGCACTTCTCGCATTTTTTGTCCTGCTCCAGTTTTCCCTCCGCGCACAGGACACCACGCACGTCACCACGCATTACCACAACGGGAAAGTGAACGAGCAGTTCACGCAAAATAAAAAAGGAGACAAGGAAGGAAATTACCTGCGCTACAGCACGCACGGAAAAACGCTCGTCACGGGCCAATACAAAGACGGCGTGCCGGTCGGTGTCTGGAATTATTATTCATCGGACACGAGCGGCACACTGGTCGACAGGCTGGATTTCGATACGCACAAAGAGCTTTTCGTGGATTCGCTGCGCGTGCCTCAGCTGATCTGCGGGCCGCGTTATTTCGGCGGCAACCTGGCGAAGAACGAATACATCGCACACCGCATAAGAACGGATTTCACGCCCAATGAAATTGCGCCTTACCACGGACAATCATTTACCGTGACGTTCGCCATCGACACAACGACCATGAAACCGGTAATGCCCGTGCTTGACGAAAGCGGACTTCCGTCTTCCGTCGTCGAAAAAATGAAGCAGATCGTGCTCGACATGCCGGCCTGGCTTCCTCCCGTGTGCAAAGACAAGAACGAAGTGTGGCAGTTCAGCGTGGTTTTCACCTTCTAAAGAAATTTGAGGAAGCTCGTTTTACTTTCCGCAGTTTTATTCACCTGCTGCCGGTCCCCGCAGGAAAAAAAATCCGGCAGCCTGCCCGGCGATTCTTTGATCATCTCAAGGGCTGGAAGCGCACAACCCACGGTCCCGCGTAACGACTTTTCGGATGGCGGAGATGAAGGAGAGGCCGCCGCATGGGATTATGACGAGCTGCGCAAACCGGAGAAAGCGCTGCAATTCATGTTTTATGAATCGTCGGACCTGGGCATGAATTTCGAGGGAATGGATTCTGTTGCGGCCAACGTGCTGATCGCGGAAGATCATTTCACGTCGCTGAAAAACACGGAAATGCTCATCGAAGACGATGCTTACCGCGGAGGATCTTCCGGTAACTGCGCGTGCTTTTATGTTCTCGTGCGGAAAGACTCCACCGGGAACGCGGCGATCATCCTCAGCGGAACGAGCGGTTCGTTTGGAAGATCTGCCGTAAAAGACATCACCGGCGACGGCATCCCGGAAATTGTCACCGAGTGCGGCATCACGTGGATGGGCGACGACAACGGGTATTTCACCATCTTCAATTTCAAAAACGGGAAAAAGAACGAGCTGTTCAGCGATGTCTCTTATGCAAGGGTCAATTCCGGCAAGAGCGATCATTACGATAACCTGAAAAAAGGCGATACTATTTCCGTAGAAGCAACCGACAGCATTCTCGGCTTTTCCGGCCCGGGACATGGCGCGGTCATGTCGATACGCACTATCAAAACATACAACGGCGGAACATCCGTGGATGAAATATTCCGGAACGCCGTTCTTATGCGGGATACGGAAACCACGCTTCTTGGCGACGGAAAGTGACGCGGAACAAACCGTTCCCCGCTTTTCAATTCATTAACTTCGCTGCGTGCAGGAACCTGTTTCCATACTGAAACAACACTGGGGATTCGACTCCTTCCGGCCGGGGCAGGCGGAAATTATCCAAAGCGTTCTCGACGGAAATGACACGCTTGCGCTGCTCCCCACAGGCGGAGGAAAATCCATCTGTTTCCAGGTCCCGGCGCTGTGCAAAGAAGGATTATGCATCGTTGTTTCCCCGCTCATCGCGCTCATGCAGGACCAGGTGGAAAACCTGAAACGACGTAACATTCCCGCGATGGCGATCACTTCCGCCATGGGGAAACGCGAGCAGGATGCTGCATTCGACACGTGCGTCTACGGAAAAATTAAATTCCTTTACCTCTCGCCGGAACGACTGCAGACCGAACTTGCACGCGTTCGGATCGCGAAGATGAAAGTGAACCTCATCGCCGTCGACGAGGCGCACTGCATTTCACAATGGGGCTATGATTTCCGTCCGCCCTATCTTCTCATCGGCGAGCTGCGTGAGCTGCTGCCCGGCGTTCCCGTCATTGCCCTTACCGCAACAGCAACCGAGAAAGTCGTGGAGGACATACAGGAAAAACTGCTTTTCAAAAAGAAGAGCGTTTTCCGCAACAGCTTCGCACGGACGAACCTCGCCTATATCGTCAAAAAAACAGAAGACAAGAATTCCTATTTGCTGAAGCTGTCGAAACAGGTGGACGGCAGCGGGATCATTTACGTCCGCAACCGGCGGAAAACACAGGAGATCGCTTCCTTCCTGTACAAGAATGGAATCCCTGTGACGTTCTACCACGCGGGACTTGCCGCGCAGGAAAGGCAGGCGCGGCAGCAGCAGTGGCTGAACAACCAGGCGAAGGTGATGGTTTCCACCAATGCGTTCGGGATGGGCATCGACAAACCGGATGTCCGTTTCGTGGCGCACGTCGATCTGCCCGACAGCCCGGAAGCGTATTTCCAGGAAGCCGGAAGAGCAGGACGCGACGGGAAAGACTCAGGCGCGATCCTGCTGTGGAACCAGCATGATCTCAGCGAGCTGGACCGCAACTTCGAATCGTCGTTTCCGCCACAGGAAGAAATACGGCGTACCTACCAGGCGATCGCGAATCTTTACCAGGTGCCGGTCGGTGCGGGCGAAGGCGCCACGTTCGTGCTCGACCAGAAAAAGATCTGCGACACGTACAAGCTCGATCCGCTGAACGTATTCAACAGCCTGAAAATTCTCGAGAAAGAAGGTTACCTGGCGGTGAACGATGCCGTTTACACACCTTCGCGGCTGAAATTCATTTCCGACAACGAAACGCTTTACCGTTTCCAGGTTGCAAACGCTTACTACGAAACGATCATCAAAACTATCCTGCGGATGTATCCCGGCCTGTTCGACGAATACATCCGCATCCGTGAAAAAGAGATCGCCAATAAAACCGGCGTCAGCGAAGAGAAAGTGATCCGCATGCTGCACGAGCTCGAGCAGAAAGGTCTGCTGAATTACGTTCCGCAAAGCGACAAGCCGCTGCTCACGTTCATCACGCGGCGGGCCGACGCCAAAACGCTTCAGATCTCGCCCGAGCATCTTGCACAGCGAAAAAAAACGGCGGGAGAACGCATTGCGGCGATGAAACGCTTCATCAGCGACGAACGCACCTGCCGGCAGCGCACGCTCCTCGCCTACTTCGGGGAGACCGGGGCACCGGATTGCGGCAAATGCGATGTCTGCAAAAAAAGATCGGGGAAAAACAAGCGCACAGACCGTGACCGCCTCGCGCTGGCGATCATCGATGCGCTGCGTGAGCAGCCGAGGAGTATCCGCGAGCTCCCGGACCTGTTCCCGGACGAAAGCCAGGAAGAGCTGAATTTCATTGTCCGCCAGTTGCTCGATGCGGAACGCGTACGATTTACCAGGGACCACACGCTCGAAGTCGCCGGATGAAAAAGCTCGGAAGATCATTCTACACCGGCAAAGATGTCGTTGCGATCGCGCGCAGCCTGATCGGGAAACGG
>DASTSF010000321.1:0-2554 GCA_035760825.1 Bacteroidia bacterium | reverse complement strand
AGCGAGACCGGGTTCATCTTCAATCCCTCGACAGGGGATTCCTTTTCCACTAACCCGGTCGCCGCAGAGATTATCCTCCTTATGAAAGAAGGAAAATCCATTTCGCAGGTGAAAGAATCCATTCTTTCGAAATATGAAGTCGACAAAATCTCTCTCGAAAAAGATGTCGACGATCTGCTCACGCAGCTGAAAGATCACAATCTTCTCGAAGCGTAATCCACACAAAAACGTATTGTTATGGCAAAGCGAACAAAAAGCGCACGGCCGCGCTATACCGTGGCCGTAACGGGACTCAACGCGATCGACAGTCCCGGTCCGGGTGTGGCGGTGATACGCGCCATCCGTGAAGCGAACGATTACGACGTGAAGATCATCGGTCTTTCCTATGAAGCGCTGGAACCCGGCATTTACATGGACAACGTCACCGACCGCACTTACCAGGTCCCGTACCCGGCGGCCGGAAGCGAAGCGCTGATGAAACGTCTCGAATACATTCACGACATCGAGAAGATCGACGTGCTTATTCCCAATTTCGATGCGGAGCTGCACAATTTCATCCGGCTTGCGCCGCGCCTGAAATCGATGGGCATCTCGACGTTCCTTCCCACGATGGAGCAATTCGAAGCGCGCGACAAGCTGAACCTTTTTGCATTTGGAAAAAAGCACGGGCTCTTCGTCCCCGAAGACCGCATCATTTTCCGGGCGGAAGAGCTGGCCGATGCGGCGAAAGCGTTCGGCTACCCGCTCGTGGTGAAAGGAAAATTTTACGATGCCGTGGTTTCGCAGACGGCGGAACAGGCGCAGAAAGCGTTCCACAAGCTGCACGCGAAATGGGGATTGCCGATCATCGTGCAGCAGTTCATCTCCGGATCGGAAGTGAACATCGCCGCACTGGGCGACGGGAAAGGAAACGCGGTAAGCATCATTCCCATGCGCAAGCTCTACATCACGGATAAAGGGAAAGCGTGGGCCGGCATCACGCTCGACGATCCTTCGCTCATCGCGCTCGCGAAAAAATTCATGAAGGCGACGAACTGGCGCGGCGGGCTCGAACTGGAGATCATGCGCACCGTCGACGGAAAACCGTACATCATGGAGATCAATCCGCGTTTTCCGGCCTGGATCTACCTGTCGGCTGGCGCCGGGCAAAACCAGCCGGCCGCGCTCGTAAAGCTCGCGCTCGGCCAGGAAGTGGAACCGTACACGGATTACCACGTCGGGAAAATGTTCATCCGCTATTCGTGGGACCAGATCGTGGACATCGAATCGTTCCAGCAGATCTCGGCGTTCGGGGAATTCGCAAATAGTAAATAACCGATCATTCCCCGGTATCACTTCCAACTTCCCAACTTTTCAACCTTTCCAACTTAATAACACACCATGGCCATGTCAAAACTGAAATACGAACGGCCCGCGATCAAGAAGCTGAACGCCGGTCTCATGAACAAATTCGGAACGCGTTCGGAATTCGAACCGGTGAAGCACATCGATGGCGTTCCCGTAAAATCCATCATTGAACAATACGGAAGCCCGGTGTTTGTCCTTTCGGAACGCCAGATCCGGCGCAATTACCGCAACGCGGTGCGCGCATTCAAAACGCGTTACCCGAAAGTGCAGTTCGCGTGGTCGTACAAAACGAATTACATGAACGCCGTGTGCAAAGTGTTCCACCAGGAAGGCTCGTGGGGCGAAGTGGTTTCCGGTTTCGAATACCAGAAAGCATTGCGCAACGGTGTTCCGGGCAACCGCATTATTTTCAACGGACCTGATAAATCGGAAGCGGATCTCCGCAGCGCGATCGCCAACGATTCGCTCATTCATATCGATCATTTTGATGAATTGTTTTTCCTCGTCGAGCTGGCTGATGAGCTGAAGAAGAAACCGCGCGTCGCCATCCGCGTCAACATGGATACCGGCGTTTACCCGATGTGGGACCGCTTCGGCTTCAATTACGAGAACGGGCAGGCGTGGAACGCGATCCAGAAGATCGCCGGTTCGGGCAAGCTGAATCTCGTGGGGCTGCATGCGCACATCGGCACGTTCATGCTCACGCCTTCCGCTTACGCGGTGGCCGCTTCGAAGCTCTGCGATCTCGCTTGGCATTGCTCCACGCAGCTGAACAACCCGATCACGTACATCGATCTCGGCGGCGGATTTCCTTCGCAGAACACGCTCAAAGGTTCTTTCCTTCCCGGAACGGACACGGTTCCCCCCATTGACGAATTTGCAGAAGCGATCACCACCGCCATTCTTGCATTCGGTTTCCGCCGTGAAGATCTCCCGTTGCTCATTCTCGAAACCGGGCGCGCGCTCATCGACGACGCAGGCTACCTGCTCGGCTCCGTGCTCGCGACGAAGCGCTTGTCGGACGGACGGCGTGCAACGATCATGGATTTTGGTGTGAACGTGCTGTTCACTTCCTTCTGGTACGAGCACAAGATCAGTCCCGCGCAGGATTTTTCGCATCACAACGAAGACCAGGTGCTGTTCGGTCCGCTGTGCATGAACATTGATGTGGTGCGCGAGAGCGTGAATCTTCCGCTGCTCAACAAGG
>DASTSF010000320.1:0-2357 GCA_035760825.1 Bacteroidia bacterium | reverse complement strand
GGGGCCACTCGCAATGTGGATCGTTTCGCCGGGGAAAATAACGCGCGACAGGCTCTTGTTCACTTCGAAAAAGTTGTCGCCTGTATTCGCATCGATAACAGTGGGCACCAGCGTCAGGAAATTGTCGTTGATCGTGAAACGCAGGAAGCCGTCGCCGGTTGCCGAATTGATGGGTTCATTCGGCGTGAAAACGAGACGCTGCGCGTTGGTGAGATCAATGGAGATCGTGTTCGCCGTGTATGTGCCGTCGTTTCCTGTGGAATCCACCACGGTAAACTGGTTCAGTGTCGGCGCAAGTCCCTGGATGGCGATCAGGATGTCCTGGATGTTCTGGTTGAAATCGTCTTCGAAGCTCGTGCCGATTATATCGCTGCAGCGATCCACGACGTTGAACACTTCTTTCATCGGGTTCGACGGATCGAATGCGTAACGGTAATTGCGGATGTCGGACGCATCGCGCAGCATATCCATCAGCAGGCGCTCTTTATTTTCTGCGGCCTGGTCGCCGACCGGTACAGGCGGATCGAATTCCTGGTAAAGTCCTTTCACCGTGCCGGTCAGCAGGGAAGTCGATGTAACGAGGTCCCCGTCTTTCAGCGTGAAGGCATAATCATATTGCGGCGGACAGAAAGGTTTCGGCGGCGCAGGGAACGTCGGACCGGTTACATCGAGGTACTTGTCCATGAAGCACTCGAGGTTGTAACGGTTCGATTCCGGGTTATTGAAGAACTCGTCGTAAATGATCTGCAGTGCAGTGGTGATATCCGCCTGCATCGTCGGAAAATCTCCTGCACCGTAAGACTGCGCATTGATCCCGGCAAGTTTTCCATCGCATACCACTTCGAAGCGGTATGGATCAGGACCAGGGACAAGAGGATCCGTGATGACATCGTTGTTGCCGTTGTACATCACGAAATTTTCGGGCGTAAGCGCGATATCGATAAAGGATTCAAGCGCTACGCGTGCATCGTCGGTGGAAGGGAAGCCGGTGGCCGTTGCTCCCGGGCTGTAAACGAGATCGCGCGAAACGGAGTTGTCGAGGACGGCAAAATAAAATTCGTCCGGATCTCCTGAAACGCGGATATCGAAGTTGACGCTGAAGGAAAGCGCGGAAGGAAGCGGGCGATCGACCCCGCAGAGATAAGAAGCGCGGCGTTCGAGACCGGAAATATTGTCGATGCTCCAGAGATTGCACGGCGCCTTGTAGTTGAAACCCGTATCGCGTGCGGAGCTGATGAGCGGATAATTATTCAGGAATGCCAGCTTGTCGGCAATGAGCTCATCCGGCGCTTTCGGTCCGTCGATCTTGTACACGAGCATCGCATAATCATTGAACGATTCGGCGAAGCGCGCCATCAGGTGATCGAGGAAACGGTTGCGGCGCTGGAGATACGTGGCGCGGTCTTCGGTAAAGGCCTGCACGATCGTCGCGTCATTTACCGGATCGTTATAGAGCGGGAGCGCGTCAGGAACGATGTTGACGAGCGACTGTGAGAAATACGTTTTGTCGATCACAGGATTGCCGTCGGTATCCAGCGCGTCGTTCATGGAAAAGAGATCTTTCACATGGAACAATTGCGAGAGATAATCAGCCAGCAGCTGATCGTAGAAAAGAAGATATCCCTTCAGCTGTTTCGCCTGCGCCTGCCGCTGCACAGTTGCCGTGGCAGGAAGCCCGGGAGAGCCTGTGCCGTAAACCAGCGGAAGTTCTTCCTGTATGCTGCAATAATTTTCAATTTCCTTGTATTCGCCCGGTGTAAGGTGAATGTCGTAATCCGGGTTCTGGATCTTCTGCGGACGGTCGCTTGCTTCAAGCTGGTCGAGCAGCTGCTGCACTGTTACGTCGTTCGCACGGTAGGGAAGCTCGCCTTTGTAAAAGAGCAGCTTTGACCGTTCGATGTCGAGGCGCGCGATGTAATTTTTTTCAATAGGAATTTCCAAACACCATTTGACGGTTTCCACCGGGATGTTATCGACGTTATTGAGGGGAATGCCGGCGATCTGGATCTTGCGCACAGCGATCACACCGGGGATATCCATTATGATGCTGATGAGATCGGAAACGTGAATTACTTTTCGTTTCTCGGCGAGCGCTAATTCTTTGTCGTCAATGAAACCGTGCTGCAGGAGCGGACCGTTGAAGATCTGGTCGGTGGTGTAGCCTTTCGCGTACATTTCAGAAAGGCTGTAGAACGTCACGGCCGGATCGAGGAATTTTTCCACGGCGTGGAGAATTTCCGCTTCCACTTCTTCCACCACTGCATCATTGGCAATATCGATGTCTGCGCAAAGGGCGATCTCATCCACTTTCACGGCCTGGTACCGGAAGAAATCCTCGCCGAGATTGCGGTTCGCCA
>DASTSF010000319.1:0-5462 GCA_035760825.1 Bacteroidia bacterium | reverse complement strand
AAGCATTCGACAACCTGAGCACGCAGGATGATCACGGCATGCAGATTACCGGGCAGGCGAAAGACCAGGCGGGCAAAAAATATTTCATCGTGAAAAATTCCTGGGGCACGGAAAACAACGAATGCGGCGGCTATTTCTACTGCTCCGAAGCGTATTTCCAGTACAAGACCACGAGCATCCTTCTCAACAAGAGCGCTATTCCCAAAGACATCGCGAAGAAAATGGGGATACAGTAATCATTTCCCTACGGGCTTCGCACTCAGCCCGGCGAAAAAACAGCTCATCAAAAAAACCGCAGAACTTTCTGCGGTTTTTTTATTGCTGTTTGGACTGAGCAGTCACGCTGCGTATCGCACACCAACAGTCAGACTGAGTAGTCACGCTGCGTATCGCACACCGACAGTCAGACTGAGTAGTCACGCTCCGCGTGACGTACCGAAGGCTGACACACTCCATCGTCAGACTGAGTAGTCACGCGTAGCGTGACGTATCGAAGGCTGACACACTCCATCGTCAGACTGAGTAGTCACGCTGCGCGTGACGTATCGAAGGCTGACACACTCCATCGTCAGACTGAGTAGTCACGCTCCGCGTGACGTACCGAAGGCTGACACACTCCATCGTCAGACTGAGTAGTCACGCTGCGCGTGACGTACCGAAGGCTGACACCCCTCACTGCCCCGAATGCGAATCCGTCTTCGGCGTTGCGGCCGGTTTTGCCCCGGCATGGCCTGCAGGCTTGTGCGTGCGCATGCTGGAAGGCTTCGACGAAGAAGAGGATGACGTTGACGAAGTTGAAGAGGTCGGCGTGGCTGTGGTGGTAGCCGGTTTGGCAGTAGCCGGTGATTTGGCCGGCTTTGCCGTCTGCGTCGTTTTCTTCGGCGCCTTGGGATCCTGCTGGTGGACATGGTTGACAGCGGCCGATGCAGCTGTCACGGAAAGAGCAAATAATGCTGAAACAAAAAAGGTTTTCATAGTTCTTGTTTTGGGTGAATTTTTCTTTTTATCACACCGTAAAATTATTCCCGGTATCTTGCTGCAAATGGGGAATTTCGGCGACCACGGCAGGAAGATCGCCGGGAACGGCAAAACGTAGATCGCTTCACACTTTTTAACTTTACAGCATGGGCAGCTACTTCTCGTACGACGATCTCACGCTTCTGAAAGGCAGCGAAAACAAGCAGCTGAAATCGGTGCTGTATCATTTCTGGCAGAACAAAACCAACCCGTCCGATTTCTTCGAATTCACCGATAAAGTGGAATTGCATTTTTCCGACGGAACGAAGCTCGTGCTTTCTTCCACCGAAGACGACGAGCCCGCGATCAGCGTGCTGAAGAATTTCGACGCGGAAACCAGCAAGCTGGAATTGCTCCACCGTTTCGGCGGGAAGATCGATCAGCGGACGGAGATCATGACAAGCGATCCGCTCTGGAAGAACGTCAGCGGGAAAACGCTCGCCGGTGTGCAGCTCGTCGACGACGGGGAAAACACATACCGTAACGATGCCGTCCTTCTCGATTTCCGCAGTGAAAAGATCGAGATCCGTCCCGGCGTGGAAGGACTCATCATCGAACCGTTCGAAGATGTATGAGATGAATTCCCGTCCGTCGTCTTTCCATCCTGCATTTCTTTTCCGCGGAAAACTCCGCGGGGAATTCTCTCCTGCACGCGTTCTCTCCTTTTTCATTTTCACTTTTCTTTTCCTTTCTTCTTTCGCACAATACGACGAGCAACGCTACCCTGTTATTCCCCGGCCTTACAAGCTGCTTCCTTTTTCCGGCGATTTCACGCTCGATTCCCGGACCGTCATCGTCACTGACATGAAAAGCACGCAGGCGGAAACGGATTTTTTCGTTCAGCAGCTGAAAGACATTTACAACATCAATCTTAAACACGCGAAGAAAGCGTCGAAAGGAAATTTCATTTACGTCGCGCTCGACTCGTCGGGTGTACCGCCGGAAGGCTACCAGCTTTTCGTCAACCGCAACGAGATCGATCTTTACGGGACCAAAGCCGGTGTCTTCTACGGCCTGCAGACGCTTTTCCAGCTCATCCACGTTCCTGCCGCGGTCGACAGGCTCGTGCTTCCCACTATTCCATCCTGCTCCGTCATCGACCAGCCGCAGTTCCGGTGGCGCGGACTTCACCTCGATGTTTCCCGTCATTTTTTTACCAAGCTGCAGGTGAAAGAATACCTGCGCTGGATGGCGATGTACAAGCTGAACACCTTCCACTGGCACCTCACCGACGACCAGGGCTGGCGCATTGAAATAAAAAAATATCCCCGGCTTACTTCCATCGGCGCGTGGCGGAACGGAACACTTGCCGGGCATGAAGGTGCTGCAAACTCTTTCATCGACACAACTGAATACGGCGGTTTCTATACGCAAAACGACATCCGCGAGATCGTGCGTTATGCCGATTCCCTGCACATTACCATCGTTCCCGAAATTGAAATGCCGGGACATGCGTGCGCTATGCTCGCCGCTTATCCCGAACTCGGCTGTACGAACGGTCCCTTCATCGTTCAGCCCACGTGGGGCGTTTTCAACGACGTGCTGTGTCCTTCAGAAAAAACATTTTCTTTTCTCGACAACGTGCTCACGGAAGTTGCCGCCCTGTTCCCCGGAAAATTCATTCACATCGGTGGTGATGAATGCCCGAAAGCGGAATGGAAAACGAACGACACGTGCCAGGTGATCATCCGCAATTATCACCTGAAAGATGAAGATGAGCTGCAGAGCTGGTTCACGAAACGCATCGTCGCCATGCTGCAGAAAAAAGGGAAACAGGCGATCGGATGGGATGAGATCCTCGACGGCGGACTTGCCGACGGTGCAGCCGTCATGTCCTGGCGCGGTGAAGAAGGCGGGATCGCCGCAGCAAAAGCGGGACACAACGTCGTGATGTCGCCGGGCGGGTATTGTTATTTCGATCACTACCAGTCCGACGCGCCGGGAGAACCGCTCGCGATAGGCGGTTACCTTCCGCTGGAAAAAGTATACAGCTACCGGCCGGTTCCTCCGCAGCTTTCCGCAGACGAATCGAAATACATTCTCGGCGTGCAGGCGAACATGTGGACGGAATACATCGGCGATGAAAAAAAATTGCAGTACATGCTTTTCCCGCGCATCCTTGCGCTGTCGGAAGTTGCGTGGTCGTACACGAAGGAAAACAACTATGCATTCTTCCTCAACCGCATCGATTTTCACCTCAATCTTTTTACGCGCATGAATATCAACTGCGCGAAAAGCATTTTCGACATCAAAGCGAAGATCACTTCTTCGATGGTGAACGGCGTGGCGCTTTCACTTGAGCCCGGGCTTATGACGGGGCACATCCGCTATTACATCGGCGATTCAGACACGGGCACGTTCGACCATGATTACGATTTCCCCGTCATCATAGACACAACAGTGACGATCCATGCGGCTCTCTTTGAAGAAAATGAGGCGGTCACGCGGACCTACGTTTATCATTTCGATGTTTCGCTGGCGACAGGAAAACCGGTCTCATTGCGCAAACCGCCGGACAAAAGCTACAGCACCGGCGGGCCTTTCGCGCTCGTCGACGGCATCAGGGGAGAAATGCCCTGGAAAGGTTCGCAATGGCTCGGCTGGTGGGGCGATACGCTCGACGCAGTGATCGATCTCGGGCAGGACACGCTGATAAATTCCGTGACGTTCAATTTTCTCGTCGATTCATCGAGCTGGATCTATCCTGCGCAGAATTATACGATCGGGCTTTCCGAAGACGGGAAAACGTACGTTCCGTTGGACAAAAACGCATGGATCGTGACCGGCAGCGCCGGTGAATTCCGGAACGGCGGGAACGTGGCCGGCTATGCGAGAGCTTCTTCCGGTTCAGCTAAAAATCAGCGGGCGCGGTATATTCATCTTGTGGTTTATCCGCTGGGAAAAATCCCCCCGGGAAATCCGGGTGAAGGAAACCCGGCCTGGCTTTTCGTATCAGAGATCAACGTGAATTGAAAAATATTCTTGAAATAGCCGCGTTCAGCCCGGAAGCTGCGATCATCGCCGCGAATGCAGGTGCGGACCGCATCGAGCTGTGCAGCGCGTATGCCGAAGGAGGACTCACGCCTTCGCTCAGCGCCATGGAATTCGTAAAACAAAATGTGCGCATTCCCGTTTTCATCATGATACGCCCGCGTGGCGGTGATTTTGTTTACAGCGAAATTGAAAAGGCGGTCATGAAGCAGGATATTCTTCACGCAAAAAATACAGGCGCGGACGGCATCGTGCTCGGCGTGCTGACGAAAGAGAACCACGTTGACGAACTGCTGCTGAAGGAGCTCGTTCATCTCTGCAGCCCGCTTCCGGTCACCTTTCACCGTGCGTTCGACCTGTGCCCCGATCCGTTTGAAGCGATGGAAACACTCATCCGCTGCGGCGTGAAGCGCATCCTCACTTCAGGACAAAAAGCCACTGCGGAAAAAGGCGGCGGAACGATCGCCGCGCTTCATGAAAAAGCTAACGGAAAAATAATCCTCATGCCCGGGGCGGGAATCTCCCCGGCGAATATTTTTGCGCTCATGAAAAAAACGGGCTGCGCGGAATTCCACGCTTCCGCGAAAAGTCCCGGAACACCAGCAGGCGTGTTCGGCTTCGGTGAAAATATTCTTCCCGATGCCGCGATCATTGCAGAACTAAAAAAGAAGATCAGTTTATGACATTACCCCTATCAACCGCAGCGGCATCAAGACGCACAGGGAAATGCACGAAGCCTTCAGGGAAAACCCTGCATCTCCCGCGTATCTGCGGTCTGGCGTTTTTTGTTTTGGTCACGCTGCACGCCGGGGCGCAACCGGTTTCGCAAAACCTGGATTCCGGCTGGCAATTTTCCGAGCAGGATAAGAACGAATGGATGCCCGCCACTGTTCCGGGAACGGTCCACACCGACCTGATGGCGAACAAAAAGATCGACGATCCTTTTTTCAGCGGGAACGAATCGAAAGTGCAATGGGTCGAAACGAAAACATGGGAATACAAAACGACATTCGATTGCAGCGAAGAACTCTGGAAGCAAACGCACAGGGAGCTGGACTTCGAAGGGCTCGACACCTACGCGGATGTTTACCTCAACGATTCACTCCTCTTCACCGCCGAGGACATGTTCCTTTCGTACAGCTTCGACGTGACGAAGCTTTTGAAAAAGAAAAGCAACGTATTGCGCGTTGTTTTCCATCCCGCATCCGAGCTCATTGAAAAAAACCGCGAACGTTCCGACTTCAAAAATCTTCCCGGAGGCGACCGCGTTTTCATCCGCAAGGCGCAATACCAGTTCGGCTGGGACTGGGGCCCGCGCCTCGTCACCTGCGGCATCTGGAAACCGGTGCAGCTCACCGGCTGGAGCAGCACGCGCATCGTGAGCGTGAACTACCGCATGATCAGCCTGGGCAACGATACGGCATACGTGGAATGCGACGCCAATCTTTACGCAG
>DASTSF010000318.1:0-8004 GCA_035760825.1 Bacteroidia bacterium | reverse complement strand
CCGCCTCGTAGCTTTTGCGCAATCCGCCGGGCGTATCGAGCGCAACTATTTTCCCGTCGACCATGATCGAAACGCGGTTGCAGTATTCCGCTTCATCCATGTAATGCGTGGTGACGAAAAGCGTCGTTCCGCCCGCGGCCGCTTCGTAAATGAGCTCCCAGAACTGCCGCCGCGTCACCGGGTCGACGCCGCCCGTGGGCTCGTCGAGGAAAACGATCGCGGGACGGTGCACCAGCGCCAGGGAAAATGAAAGTTTTTGTTTCCACCCGAGCGGCAGCGATTTCACCAGCGTGCTCCGCGAATCTTTCAGCGCGTGCTTTTCGAGAATTTCATCCGTGCGTTCCGCGACGGTCTTTCTGTTCAGCCCGTAGATGCCGCCGAAGAAACGGATGTTCTCCGCGACAGTCAGGTCTTCGTACAGCGAAAATTTCTGGCTCATGTAGCCGATGTTCTTTTTCACTTCATCGGCTTCGTGGTAAATGTCGAAACCCGCCACGGTGGCTTCCCCGGAAGAGGGGGAAAGCAGCCCGCAGAGCATGCGCATGGCTGTTGTTTTTCCTGCGCCGTTCGCACCGAGGAACCCGAAAATTTCACCTTTGTCCACTTCGAATGAAATTTCATTCACCGCGACGAAGGCGCCGAATTTTTTTGTGAGCTTGCTGACGGTGACGGCCTTTTCCATGATCACGGTTTCCGCATAAGGTCCATGAAGCAATCTTCGATGCCCGGTGAAATCCGCTTTACCTCCACGTCCCTGTGCGAACATTGGGCGAGGTAAGTTTCCAGCCCGGGCTTGCCGGTTTCTTCGTTCTTCGCGGTCCAGTGCACATATTCGCCGAACGGGTAACACGATTCCGTTGCGGCGAGACTGCGCAGGTCGTTCAGCAGCCTGTACGTGTCGCCCGATTTCACGGCGTACAGCGGTTTTTTATACCCGGCGATAATGCCTTCGTTCGTGTTCACGGAAAGAATTTTTCCGTGCTGGATCAGCGCGATGCGGTCGCACAATGCCGCTTCGTCCATGTACGCGGTGGAAACGAGGATGGTGATGCCCTGCGCTTTCAGCGTTTGGAGCATGTCCCAGAATTCCTTTCGTGAAACGGCGTCCACACCGGTTGTCGGTTCGTCGAGGAATAAGACCTGCGGTTTGTGAATGAGCGCGCAGCACAGTGCGAGCTTTTGTTTCATTCCCCCGCTCAGCTGTCCCGCGCGTCTTTTTTTGAACGGCTCGATCTGCACATAGATGTCGCGGATCATGTCGTAGTTTTCCTTCACCGTTGTTTTGAAAACGGTGGCGAAAAATTCCAGGTTCTCTTCGATGCTGAGGTCCTGGTAAAGCGAAAATTTTCCGGGCATGTAGCCGATGATCTGGCGGATGGAAAGGAAATCGTCCACCACGTCGTAACCCTGCACGCGCGCTTTGCCGGCGGAAGGAAGCAGCAACGTAACGAGGATCTTGAACAGCGTTGTTTTTCCCGCACCGTCAGGACCGATAAGACCGAACAGCTCGCCTTTATCCACGCTGAACGAAATATTTTCGATCGCGGGAACGCCGCCGTAGCTTTTGCAGATAGTATCGATGTCGATGGCCGGCATGCTGATCAGAAATTCACTTCACCCGGCATGCCCGATTTGATGGCGCCGTCGTTGACCACCCGTATTTTCACCGCGTATACGAGGTTGACGCGTTCTTCTTTGGTCTGGATCAGCTTCGGCGTGAACTCGGCTTTGTCGCTGATCCACTCGACGGTGCCGTCGTATGTTTTCATTTTCCCGCTGCCGTCGTCGATGGAAACTTTTACGTGCTGGCCGATCTTCACTTTCGAAAGCTGGTCGCCGGAAACGTAAGCGCGCAGGATCATGTTCTGCAGGTCGGCGATCCTGTACAGCGGTTTGCCCGGAGCGACGACTTCCCCGCGCTCCGCGAATTTCGTGGTAACGGTTCCGCTCACCGGGTTGATGATGCTGCATTTCGCGAGCAGGTCGTCCACCTGCATTTTTTCCACCGCCAGCGGGTCGCCGCCGGAAAGGATCGTGCTGCTCTGTGTCTGCAGCTGGCTTTGCAGCGCTTTTTCCTGCTGCTGAAGAACGGCGATCTGCTCGTTGATGTCGTCGAGTCCTTTCGACGGCGCGGCGTCCGCCTTCACGAGGTTTTCGATGCGCGTTTTTTCCCGCATCGCATTTTCGATCTGCTGGCGGACCACGGCGAGCTGCGCTTCGGAATCCGGCACTTTTTTATTCAGTGAACGGATCGTCGCGTCGATCTCTTTTTTCTTCAGGTAAAGCGCGAATGTGTCGATAAGGCCGACGTTCTCGTTCACCTTCAGCTGCTGCCCTTCTTCGACGTCGAACGAAAGCAGTTGTCCCTGCCCCTGCGCGGAAACGATTGTTTCCACGGCTTCGAAGTTTCCGTATGCGTCCGCCTTTTTTTCAGCGCTGTTGCAGGAGAAAAGGAACGCGGCTGCGGCAATGGAAAGAATGAGGTTCGTTTTCATGCGTATTTATTTTTTTCGGAGATAGGTGATGAGCATTTCGGCGACGATGATTTTCCGGTCCTCGAGAAAGCGGTTGAATTTTTTATCGTCGAACTGCCCGATGGTTTTGATGATGGGTCGCGCGACGAACGGGAAAACAAGACCGGAAATGATGGTGATGATCACCTGCAGCGGCTCGATCTCCCGCACGCGTTTTTTTCTTTGCTCTTCGCGGAGCTGGCGGATGAAGACGGAGCTCTCGACGACCGCGGAAACCGGGAGATCTTCGATCACGGAATGCCCGCTGCGCGCCAGCTCGCTCATGACGAAGAGCGGCATCCCCGGGTTCGACTTCAGGAAATCGGTGTAGCGTTCCGCGATGGCGTATATTTTTTCCTCCCACGTAGATGACGGCTGGTTGAGCAGCAGCACGATCGTGCCGAGAAAGCTCTGCATCGTTTCCACGAAAATGCGCCGGAACAGCTGGTCTTTCGAACGGAAATAATAATGCAGCATCGCCTTGTTGATCTTCGCTTCATCGGCGATCTCCTGCATGCGCGCCCCGTCGAATCCCTTTTCACGGAAAATTTTCCGCGCCGCTTCCAGTATCTGCTGTTCCGTGGAAGCCTCCTCTTTTTTTGGCTTAACCATTCGATTTAACCATTTGGTTAACAAAGGTAACAAAACAGATCCCGGAATTCCAAATGGTTTTTCAGGAAGCGGGGAAAGCTCAATAGCGGTAAAGACCCTTATCGAGGTCGTCGTCCCAGCGCGAAATGGAACGGTACACGTAATAGCGCTTGAAGAGATTACAGGTAAGCACGCCGCCGAAGCACACCGCGTCGCCGATCAGAAAAGCGTTGTTCACATTGTCCGGCGAATGGACGAGCAGCGCGGTGAGCAGTGCCGCAGATGCGCCGATCGTGATGCCGATCGCGATGTGCTGGTTCTTTTCCCAGCGTATTCCCTTGTTGAGGAAGGCGAGCGCTTTGTCGTCTTTGCTTACATACGGCTTCAGGTTGCAGTAATGAAGACCGAACGGCGTCTCGGTATTGACCACGGAATCGACCGTAAAACGGCGGTAACCGAAGCCGAACCCGCTTCCGTCCGTTTTCGTGTTGAACGAATTATGGTACACGCGCACTTTCCCTTTTACCGGCGGACCCCAGTCGGAATCTTTATCGGGATTGTTTGTCACCAGCTGCGAGTGAGCGGACAGTGCAAGGAAAAGGGCGAAAAAAAAGAGAAAGTGTTTTTTCATAACCGCATTGCTGCAAGAGCTTTGCCACGACCGGCAAACGGGCTGAAAATTTTGTAAGTGGTTACAATTTCGCGGCAAGTACGCACGTGCGCTTGTATTGTTTCACTGTTCCGTCGGAATTGAAGACCTCGAAATAAATGATGTACGCGCCGACCCGGGCTTTCGTGCGGTCATCCATCGTGCCGTCCCACGAAAATGATCCTTCTTCCGTTCCAAGCATTTCATTGTGCACAAGCGTACGCACGAGCCTTCCGCGCGAATCGTAGATCGTGATGTTCGCCACGTAACCGGGGGTGCTGAAATTGTAATTGATGTTCACGACATCGTTGTAGCCGTCGCCGTCGGGAGAAAATACCTGCGTGGAGATCACAACCGCCCCGTCGTCTGCATTTTCACCCGGGTTGTATTCGGAGTTGCGCTGCGTCGGTGTGGCGAAGCCAACAGTTTCAGAAGCGCTGTGCCAGTTCGTGGGATCCTGCGTGGCACGGTCGAAGTCGATGCGCTCGAGCGAAACGCCTTTCGTGTTCTGCAGCAGCGGGAAATGCCAGGAGCTGGAATACACGAGGCGGTCGATGATGTGAAAGCCGGTATCTGCAAGAACGACGATGTCACCGCTCACGTTCATCGCAGGAATGCTTGCCATGTCGAGGCAGCGGTCAGGGTCTGTAGGAACGGGATATTGCATCGCCACTGTCGCACCGCTTTCGCTCAGCACGAGGTATTGCCCGGGGAAGAAAAGATATCCTTCCGGTGCAATGACGTTGAGATCAGTCAGCACGTTGTTGATCGTGTCCTGCGAACAGAGCACCATGTTTTTCAGGTCGATGACTTTCTGCGAACGGTTGTAGATCTCCACGAAATCCGTTCCTCCGTCATTCGGATCGAAAAGAATTTCGTTGATGATGATGTCGTTCGGCGCAACCGGCTGCGGCAATGCGAACGGCGCACCGTTGGGAGCGATCACCGTATTTCCCGCGCAATCGGAAACGGAAGTGTTGACGGAAACGTAATACGTGGTGCCTGCGGCGATCGGTGCGGAAAGCTTAAGATCGCATTTCATGAAATCGGGTCCGAGCGGTTTTACCGAAAGCGGGTTGCCCAGGCTGTGATCGATCGTGTAACGGGTGATGTCTGACATCGTGAGGCTGTCGAGCGGTTCGGAAAACCAGAGACGGATACTATCCGCGGTTATGATCGATGCGCGGACGAGATGGGGCTGCGTATTGTCGGCGTTCGGGCCATTGACGCTGTTGGGAAAACCGGGCGTGCCGCCCCAGGGAGAAACGGAAGCTTTCCAGTTCGACATTCCGCCGCAGGGATTGGAAGGATCGATCATCTCCAGCGACCAGCCCCCGTTCTTCTTCGCGGAATTCTGGTACCAGGAATCGGAATACGTTACGGTGTGCACCACCATTCCCTGCGGTGTGCGCAGCGTGATCGAGGAGCCGGTATTGGTCAGCGAAGGGAAGCTCGTCACACCGACGACATTGATGGCGATGTATTGCGCTGCTGCTGCCGTGGTGGTCAGTACGACGAAACTGTCGGCAGGTAATGTGACGGCCGGAAGCACTTTTGTTGTCGTCCCGACGGTGATCGTCCAGTTGTCGAGCTTCAGCAGGTAAGGCGTTGTGTTCTTCAGCTCGAAATATTCTTCGTTCGGCAGTTGCACCGGCGGATCGGGATCGGCCATGATCTCGTCCACCAGCACATCGAACGGTTGGATGATGTGATAGGAGAAGCCGGCGGTATCCGGCGTGACCACGTTGCCTGCACAATCCGTGAGCGTGGAAAAATGAACGGTGTACGCGGTATTGTTCACGAGCGGTGTTGTAAGCGTAAGCGTCACGCAGGAAAACGTGGAACTGTCGGCATGCGTGGAAAGAATGGTTCCCAGCCCGGCGTAATTGTTCACGTCGGTGAGAAGGGCCGGGTTGACCGGTTCGCTGAAGCAAAGCTCGACATGAAGACTGTCCTGCGCATAAGCGGAAACCGGATGCGGCGGTGTCACGTCCGGCGAGCTGTTGAATACGCTGTTCTGTGCGCCCGGCGTTCCGCCTGCGGGATTGAGCGATGCGTTCCAGTTCGCAGAGGAAGAGCAGAAGCTGCTGGCGAGCGGGTTGATCAGCTCGAGCGTCCATCCGCCGTCCTGCTTGCTGGCATCATGGTACCAGGAAATATCATAATTGACGGAATCGATCACGTTGCTCGACGGATCCAGGATCTTGAGATTATCACCGGAATTATTCAGCGAAGGCCAGGACGAAACACCGGTGACGGGTCCGAATGACGAGAAAAGCGAAGTGTCCGCATTGGCGCAGAGAATGATGTAGCCGCCTGCCGGAAGAATGTGTGAATTGACGGAACCCGTGGTCGATCCGTCGGTGAACGCCCAGCCGTTGAGATCGAAGTTCTGGCTGCTCGCATTGTACAGCTCGATGAACTCCGTATTCGGAAGCCCGACAACCGGGGAAGGATCCGCCATGATCTCGTTGATCACGACATCATGGAAAGAAGGATTTCCCAGCGGCAGGTAAAGGAAGCTCGCGGTGGCCGTGGTGACAGCGTTCGCGCTCAGGTCCTGCACATTCGTCACGGTGAGCGTGTAGTTCGTTGCGCTCACGAAGCTGCTGCCGAATGCCAGGTGAACCAGCGAATGGTTGGCGGCATCGCGTACGGCAGTGGCCGGCGTTCCGATGCTGTTGTCCACGCTGTAGTTGCCGGGTGTCTGCGAAGTGACCGGATCGACGTTCTCGTCAAAGAGCACGTCGAGCGTGGTGGAAGAAGTGGCGGTTGCGGAAATGACGTTCGGTGGTGTCGTGTCGACGATGACCGGTCCGACGTAAAAATCGTCGTAATAGAATTTATTGATGTTCGACACCGTGTATTTGCTGAACACGCCGCAATAGTTCGACGTCGTATGCGTGTTGTCGAACACGGTTCCCTCCGGTTGGAAATTGTTCCCGCCGAGCGTATCGGAAAAAACATTCCACGTACCGGTGGCGTCGCGTGTGACTTTTATCCGCAGTGTGTTCGTGCTGGCCGCGCAATGGCTGTTCACACCGTCGATGATCTTCGTGCTTGTCGTTCCGCTTTGTTCCCACAGGTCAACGCTGTCGAACGAACCATTCTCGCCGAGGCGGATGTAATAGCCGTTCACGGGTCCTTTCAGGTTTGCGACGTCGGAAACAAGGTAAACGCGGCAGTTGTTGTTGTCGGAAGGAGCGAAGCTCATCTTCACCCAGAAGTCCCATTCCGCATTGGCGACGAACGGGCTGGCGAAAGAAAGACAGGACGTGTCGGCGACGGTTCCGTTGAGCTGCAGCTGGAAGGAACTGTTCACGATGTAAGCCGGTGAATCGCCCGACCATACCGGGTTATTGGTGAAATCGCCGTCGGAAAAATTATCGCTGATCTGCCCGTGGGAAATAATTCCCGCGAAAAGCCCGGTGATCAGCAATGCCGCGCGTCGTGTGAAAGCCCCCGTTTTCATGAGACGTAAAGATAAACGATTCGCACAGCGGGAGAAATTTTCAGCAGAAAGAAAACACGGGGGTTAACGGGCTGGCAGCGCCGTCAGAATTTGGCTGGCAGCCAGGTCCCGGCGATCGATGCTCCGGAGCCGGGCTGTATGAATCGCGACGGTTTTCCTGTCCGAAAGCAAAAGAAAAAGTGAAGCCCGTTGCACCGGCATCTGAAATATTGCATCTTTGCCGCCATGAATTCAATTGCCGCAAAATGCATGAAGAAACCCTTCCTTCGCTGGAAAGGCTGATCTGCGTTTGTGCAAACGAAATAAACGAGAGCCTTTCCGGAAACGGGAAGGCTTTTTGATTTTCAGAAGGATGACAACACATACGTCCGTGCTGATCGTGCGTCCCTGCAATGCCCGGATAAAAAAACCAGACAATTATCCTTTACCATAAACAAAAACTCATCCGCTGACGGATATTTGCAAAACCAAAACCACGTTATGAAAATCGCAGTTGTCGGCGCCACCGGCCTGGTGGGCACAAAAATGCTGGAAGTTCTCGCGGAGCGGAATTTCCCGGTTACCGAACTTATTCCTGTCGCGTCCGAGCGTTCGGCAGGAAAGGAAATTTCATTCGGCGGAAAAAAATGGAAAGTGGTGACGCCGGAAAAAGCGATCGCGATGAAGCCGCAGATCGCGCTGTTCTCCGCCGGCGGAAGCACGTCGCTCGAGTGGGCGCCGAAATTCGCTGAAGCGGGAACGATCGTCATCGACAATTCTTCCGCATGGCGGATGGACCC
>DASTSF010000317.1:0-2442 GCA_035760825.1 Bacteroidia bacterium | reverse complement strand
GCAGAGAAGGAAAAACGGTACCCGGCGCGCACATTGACCGTAAGATCAGCGCCGCCCCAGGGATTGACCGGAATTTCCTGCGAGATATAATGCGTTTGTCCGCCGTGAAAGCCGAGGTTGAATGATATTTTTTTATTGGAGTTTGTGTTGATTCCTCCATAAACAGCATTGTACCCCGTGCGGAGATAGAAGCGCCCGTCCTCGCGCGGCTCGTAGTAATCTTTCGAGTCGAACGGGGTGGATTCACTGCCGATGTAGAACGACCAGAAGTTGCGGAATTCGGCGTACGTGAAAAAATCGATCGTGAAATTATTCATCGTATGCAGGCGCGCATTCTGGGTGTAATCGAAATTCAGGCTCGAGTTGATTAAGTTGAAGATCCACCAGGGATTGTAAACATTGTAGGCAACGTAAGCGGAGTTGTCGGCGATGTTCGTTTCGTAGTTGATGCCGAGATCGTTCGGATCGAAATTTTTGCCGAGTTCCCTTCGGCTGATGCCGTATTTCAGTTTCCCGCTGTTCTTGTCGATGGATGCGACGTATTTATAGCCCAGCGATGAATTGAATTGACCTTTCAGCGAATCGACCGGTTCCATGATGTTGCTCACGGCACCGAAACCGCTGAAGGTCCACGTGCTTTTTTTGTTGTTGAGGCTGAATCCTGCGCCGGAAACATCTGCGCTGCGGTAACCGTGTGTGCGCATGACGTTCGTGTTCACGAAATACACGTGCGAGCCGTTCTGCACCTGCTTGTCGAAAACGAAAATGTTGTAGTTCGACCGTGGCTCGGTGAGTATTTTCCGCGTGGCGCCGGTTAGCGTATCCTGCGCCACCGCATACGTGTTGTCGACGTACGCATTGAGTATCCCAATTCCCATTCCGTTGCTGGTTCTCCCGGAAAGCTTCGTGGCATTCAGCAATCGTGATTGTGTGGGATTTTTAATGATGCGTTCGTTGGAGTCGAGCAGGTCGCCGGTGTTGTAGAATTGCGTTGGTGTTTTCCCGATGCGTCTTGAATAAAAAAGATCACCGAGCGAGAAAAGATCGGTTCCCTCGGTAAAGAACGGCCGGTATTCGTCGTACTGGATCTCGAACGGGCTCAGGTTCTTCACGATGTTGTCGCTCTGCACCTGGCTGAAATCGGGGAGGAGCGTCATGTCGAGCGTGAAGCTTTCGTTGATGCCGTATTTGAGGTCCATTCCGCCGCCGAAGCTCGTGGACGGTGAATCGGGGCCGTAGCGGTTGTCGCTTTGCCAGATGGTGGAAAGATAAGGTGTGACGCTCAGCCGCACGGGGACGTCGATGTTTTCAAGCCCTTCGAGAATGCCCCAGTATTTGAGCGAATTCTGCGCTGCTTTCGGTGTCAGCGACCACTGGTCGAATTCAAATTTGCGCTGGATCCACCGGGTGAACTGAATTCCCCAGTTCTGCTTTTCCGTTGTCGGAAAACGCAGCGCCGACCAGGGAATTTCCACTTCCGCGCTCCAGCCGTTGGGAAGCATCTGCACGTGGGAATGCCAGACGGCGTTGTAATTGAAATCCGAAAAGCGCGAATCGACCTGCACGTTGGAAGCCGTCACCGTAAAATCGAACGCATCCTGCTGCGTGTTGTACGTATCGAACACCATGCGGAAATTATCCGCGGTTACATTATCGTCGCGCAGTCCCATCTGCTTCATGATGCTGTCGGGATGATCGTCGTACATCATCGCACCGATGTAAAGCGCGTTGTTGTCGTACAGCATCTTTACTTCTGTCTGGTAGCTGGCCGCCGCGCCTTCTTTCGGGCTGTTCTGAATAAAATTCGTCGCGATCGGTGCATCCTGCCACACGGCGTCGTCGAGTTTTCCATCGATCTTCACAGGTTGCGTAATCCTCACGCAGGAGAATTTCTTCCGCACAATGGAGGTGTCCTGCTGGTTCCCGGCCATGACTCCGCTGCATGCGAAACACAGCAATATCGCCGGTCTGAGAAGTTTCATGAAGGAGCGTTTGTCGCGCCTAAGGTGGGATAAATAAAACGGCCGGGAAAGAGAAAGGTGATGAAAGGGAGCTAAAAATTGTGAAAGGCAGGAATGGATTTCGGTTTCAGAAAGTTTTCAGCTTCCGGTTGGGAGCCGGGTTTCCAGCTTTCAAATTGTGTCCGGGATTTGATGTTCCGAGTACGATCTTAATTGTACCGTTATTCATTCGTAAACCAATCCTGCTTTTCCGGGTGTTCATAATCGACCCGCAATACCCCGCTACGCATACCAATGTATAATTGATGATCCAGCAACACCATCGAATTGGGATAGAGTAGGTCCCAGAACCCGTTTTTTAACAAAGTATGTGTTGAGTCGTCCGACGGATCGAATTCAAAAAGATGACGTTCCGAGAGGATCAGCAGCTCATTCTTTTCTCCGGCCGCAGCACAAAAAGGCGCTTCGGGTAACGCCCAGG
>DASTSF010000316.1:0-5085 GCA_035760825.1 Bacteroidia bacterium | reverse complement strand
AGGATATGTTAATTTGACAGCATGAACGAGGAAAACGACAGTTATGTTATTTACAAACCCTATGGCGTATTGTCACAATTCACCCCTGAAGGGAACAGGCCGGCGCTCGGAAGTCTTTTCCGCTTTCCGAAAGACTGCTACCCCGTCGGCCGTCTCGATGCGGAAAGCGAAGGTCTGCTCATCATTTCCAACGACGCTTCGCTGAACAGGAAACTGCTCGATCCCGTGAACGAACACGCAAGAACGTATTTCGTTCAGGTAGACGGGGAAATCAGCGAGGAAGCGGTTGCGCAATTGCGTTCGGGTGTTGAAATAAAAGTGGAAGGAAAATCGTACCGCACGAAAAAATCAGTCGCGGAAAAAATTGCAGAACCTTTTTTACCTGCCAGCGTTCCGCCTGTGCGTTTTCGCAAATCCATTCCTACCTCCTGGATCTCGCTGACACTGGCGGAAGGGAAAAACCGGCAGGTGCGCCACATGACGGCGGCTGTGGGTTTCCCTACATTACGTCTCGTGCGCGTGAAAATCGAAAACCTCGAGCTCGGAAATATGCAGCCGGGTGAAGTGCGGAAAATAAAAGGAAGCGAATTGAAAAGACTGCTGAAGCTGTGATCCGCATCCGGTAATGATTATCATCCGACAACAACCTGGCCAGCAATGCGCACGAAGAAAATACTTTTGCAAAGCACAGCACAGCGAAGGAATACCCCGATCAGAACATTAAATTTCATGTGCATGAACTGGCTTCCAAGGATTTTCTTCTTTTTCCTTTGTTCTGTTTCCGTACCTGCGTTGAATGCGGCGGCAGGAAGCGATACGCTCAACCGGTACAACATACATCATAAGAAAAACGGTTTCTGGGTGCAATACCTCGACAGCGTGCTGAACCCGGTGGACAGCGTGAACGCATTTTATTACGGGTACGAGAAATACGACAACGGTGACCAGGTGTTCCGTTTTTTTGCGCCGTGGCCGAACAAATTACAGGGCTACCGGTTCTCGCATGAAGGACAGTCACCGGTGAAAGGAGTTCCGGTTTTGCTCGACGGAACATTCACGTGGTATTACGCTTCAGGCGTGAATTCCAACCTTGTTGCGGAGATCCAGGTGTTCCGTAACGGACGGCCTGTTTATTTCAACACGTATCACCGCACGGCGAGTGACACCGTTTCTTTCTTCAATGAAATTCTCTATTTCGATCGCAGGTACAATGGCGTTGACGGCACCTTCTATTATGAAGAAACAAGCAATGAACCCGGGGTAACGCCCGGACCGATCGTAACCTATTCAGGTTATTTCCGGAAAGGAAAACACAAATGGAGCATGCACGGTAAAAAAACGCCGGGACTGAAAAAAAAGTACGGCATTTCCATCATCAGCTGATTTTCCGGTTTATCAATGCGGAACGTCCTGCTCATGCACGATCTCCTGCTTCTTCCACGACTTCGAGCCGGCATCCCAGTAATATTTATCGGGAAGCGAAAGGTTCTGCTGCGGGAATTTCTGCGATTCCTTCCATTGCGGTTCATTGTCCGGACCAAAGGTGATGTAGGTTTCATACCAATACATGCTCGCGCCCGGATTCATGTGCGTGGTTGCTTTCGAAGCGCCGCCGTCCGGGTAAAAGCTGTTGATTTCGGTAGTGGATGAATAGCTCATGCGCTCGTCTTCGATCTCGTACGTTTTGGTTCCGGAACGGTCGAAGAACATCACTTTACGTTTCTGATGCGGGTCCCAGGGCGTAATGATGACGGAAATCCTTTTCGGAGAAGAAGCATAATAGTAAAACGTCGTATCGCCCGCGCCGGGAGATTTCTGTACGACCGCTGTTTTCTTCGCCGGCGATGTGGTCCTGTTTCCCGTGTCCTGCTTTGCCGTTTTGGGCAAAGGTGAAATTGCTAAAACAGTATCTTTCTTCGCAACAGTTTCCTTCAGCGAATCCTTCCGCGCAAGCATAGCGGTGACGCTGTCCAGCTTCCGGGAAAGCGAATCGATCTTCCCGGCCAGCTGCTTGTCGCCGGAAGCGGATGTATCACCACATCCATGCAGGATAAATAAAGCTGCGATTAAAAAAAACAAGCGGGATATCCTTTTCATCGTAATGTGATGCCACGCAAAGCGCGGGCCATTTTCAGCAAAATAATTTTTTCCGGCGATCAGAAAGCAGGCTTGTAGCGTAACCGCATAAAAAAAGTTCTTCAGGCGAAGAACTTTGGAGAGCCACCCATGGGATTTGAACCCACGACCTGCTGATTACGAATCAGCTGCTCTACCCCTGAGCTAAGGTGGCGAATGGAGGCGCAAAATTAAGATTTCCGCGCTATTTCAAAAACAATAGGAAAATTTATCCTTTCACCGCCACGGGGAACAGCTCCTTCAGCTTGCCGACTGTGTAATCGATCTCTTCCTTCGTGTTGTATTTGCTGAATGAAAAACGGACGGAAGGACGCGACATATCCGTGCCGATGGCGCGCAGCACGTGCGAGCCTACATTGCTGCCCGAAGAGCAGGCGCTTCCCGCGGAAGCCGCAATCCCGTTGATGTCGAGGTTGAAGACCAGCATTTCCGCGTTTTCCGTGGGAGGAAGACAAACGTTGAGCACCGTGTAGAGCGAGCTTCCTTTGGCATCGCCGTTGAACAGCACGCCCGGGAGGTTCTTCTCGAGCTGGCCGATCATGTAAGTTTTCAATCCCTGGATGTGCTCCTGGTGCTTCTTCAGGTCGCGGTAAGCGATCTCCATCGCTTTCGCCAGGCCGATAATGCCGTACACATTTTCCGTTCCCCCGCGCATGTTGCGTTCCTGTGCACCGCCGAAGATCAGCGGCGGAACGTGAATATCTCCGTTAATGTAAATGAACCCGACGCCTTTCGGTCCGTGGAACTTATGCGCTGCGCAGTTGATGATGTGAACGGGAATTTCCTTGAGGTCTATGCTGTAATGCGCAACGGTCTGCACCGTATCCGAATGAAAAACCGCGTTGTATTTCGCGCACATCTCGCCCACTTTCTTGATCGGGAGCAGGTCGCCGATCTCGTTGTTCGCATGCATGAGTGAAACGAAAGAACGCTCGTTGTTTTTCAGCAGTTGTTCGAGATCATTGAGATCGATGTGCCCGTTGTCGGTGAGCTTCACGAGGCTGAGCTTGACCTGGCCTTTGTCTGCCAGCGCCTCGAGCGTATGCAGCACAGCGTGGTGCTCGATCGGGGACGTGATCGCGTGCTTCAGTCCAAGTCCTTCGATGCTGCTGCGGATGGCCATGTTGTCGGCTTCCGTTCCACCCGACGTAAAGAAAATTTCGGAAGGCGAACAGTTCAGCAGGCGCGCCACCGTTTTCCTCGCCTGTTCGATCGCGGCACGTGTCTGCCGGCCCCAGGCATGAATGGACGACGGGTTGCCGTAATGCTCGGTCATCAGCGGAAGCATGGCCTCGAGCACTTCTTTGTCGAGCTGCGTCGTTGCGGCGTTATCGAAATAGGCTTTCATCGGATTGGTTTTGGTGGTGCAAAGGTAATATTCACCGATGGAAGATCGGAATATCTCCCGGTTTTGAGAACATAAAAAGTCAATTCTGAATCAGGATTGGCTAAGAAAGGCAAACCCTGTTACACCTGCTGCAGCTTGATCAGCTCGCGGATATCGGTAATGATCTTCTTTGCAAGATTTTCCGCGGTGGTTTCCGATTCGCTTTCCGAATAGATGCGGATGATCGGCTCCGTGTTCGAGCGGCGGAGATGCACCCATTCTTTGTCGAACTCGATCTTCACGCCGTCGACCGTATTCACGGGCTGCTTCTTGTATTTCACGCGGATGCCGTCGAGGATATCGTCCACGTTGATCTCCGGCGTGAGTTCGATCTTGTTCTTGGAAATGTGATAATCGGGATAAGCGGCCCGGAGCATGGATGCGCTCTTGCCGAATTTCGCGAGGTGTGAAAGGAAGAGCGCAATACCCGCCAGCGCATCGCGGCCGTAATGAAGCGCAGGCAGGATAACACCGCCGTTGCCTTCGCCCCCGATCACCGCGTCATTCGCCTTCATCATTTCCACGACGTTCACCTCTCCCACTGCGGAAGCAAAATATTTTCCACCCGCTTTTTCCGTCACATCGCGCAGCGCGCGCGTGGAAGAAAGATTCGAAACCGTATTGCCTTTTTTATGCTTCAGCACATAATCAGCAACAGAAACCAGCGTGTATTCCTCGCCGAACATCTCCCCGTCCTCGCACACGAGCGCGAGGCGGTCCACATCCGGATCGACGACAATGCCGAGATGCGCTTTGTTCTTGACAACGGCTTTGGAAATATCACGGAGGTTTTCCGGCAATGGTTCGGGATTGTGCGGGAAATCCCCGTTGGGCTCGCAATACAGCTCCACGATATCGTCCACACCCAAAGCACGGAGCAATTCCGGCACAGCGATCCCGCCCGTCGAGTTGACAGCATCGACCACGATCCTGAATTTCCTTTCGCGTATCGCTTTCACGTCGACATATGGAAGCGCCAGCACTTTTTCGATGTGGTATTTTATGTAGCTGCTGTTCTCTGTTATTTTCCCAAGCTTGTTCACATCGGCGAAAACAACATTATCGGATTCCGCAATGCGCAGCACCTCTTCCCCGTCAGCCGCGGAAATGAATTCTCCTTTTTCGTTGAGCAGCTTGAGCGCATTCCATTGCTTCGGGTTATGACTCGCTGTAAGAATGATGCCGCCTGCCGCTTTTTCGGCGGGAACCGCCATTTCAACCGTAGGCGTGGTGGAAAGTCCCACATCGGTAACATCAATGCCAAGACCGATGAGCGTTCCTGTCACGAGCCGGTTCACCATGTCGCCGGAAATGCGGGCGTCCCGTCCGACCACAATGCGTACGTTTTTGGACTTCGTCCTGTTCATTATCCAGGAGCCGAATGCAGAAGTAAATCGTATGATATCCGTGGGGGTCAATCCTTCGCCCGGTTTGCCGCCCATTGTTCCGCGAATGCCGGAAATAGATTTTATCAGAGCCATGTATTAAATTGGGATTGCAAAGATAGTTCCACGTTTTGCAGTTGTTTTTCATCGGCGGGAAAATATACTAACACAGGATTT
>DASTSF010000315.1:0-4713 GCA_035760825.1 Bacteroidia bacterium | reverse complement strand
ACGAATTCGAAGGCCGCGACGCCGACAAATGGCCGCACTGGAAAGCGACGGCAAAGCTGCCGCACCTGAAACCTGCCCAGCAGCACCGGCTCATCCGCGAGGCGATCATCGTGTATTTCCGGAAACAGGTGGAAATGCAATAAAAAAACCGCCGGGAATCCGGCGGCTTCGGTTTATCGCAAAAAATATTTTTCAGTACTGTACGGTAACGTTGTCTGTTTTTCCTTCCTCGAAACGCACCACTTTTCCCGAAGCCCAGTTGTTGACGATGATGTCGAGGATCTTGGGAAGCGGCGTTTCAAAATTGGCTACGCCGGATGCATCCGTCGATCCTGTCATCGGCTGGATGGGCGTTCCGGAAGTGGCTGTGGAAGGCGGCTGAAGCAACAGCTGGGCTCCTGCGATCGGCGCCCCCGTGGACGCGCTCACAACCGTGATCACAGCCTTGCAGGGTTTGTTCTTTCCACAACCGGAAATGGTCGTCATGCCGAAGACCATTACTACAGCAACACCTGCCAATGAGAGACGTTTCAGAAGCTTGTTCATCGTTTGCCTGGTTAAAAAACAGGAACAGGGCCTGGTTTTTGTGCAAAGTAGCCGAATAGCTACCTTTACAACTTACAAATATAAAAAAGTTTTCAACATGGTAAAGAGGATTCTGCTTCCTGCATTGATGGTCGTAATGATCGCTTTGCTGACGTCTTACAAGTCGGCAGACACGCGTTCTAAGGTATTGATCCACACAAGTTTCGGAGACATCAAAATCGTCCTCTACGACGAGACGCCGAAGCACCGCGACAACTTCCTCAAGCTCGTGCAGAATCATACGCTCGACAGCACGCTTTTTCACCGCGTCATTCCCCAGTTTATGATCCAGGGCGGCGATGTCGATTCGAAGCATGCGAAGCCCGGGCAATTCCTCGGGAACGGAACGCTGGGTTACACCATACCTGCGGAATTCAACCCGAACAAGGAATCGTCCGCCTGCCAGTTCTACATCGTGCAGGGAAAAACGTACACCGACAGCATGCTCAACCTCACGCAGGCCGGCCTCGACCAGCAGGTGAAGCAGGCGCTGTTCACGAAAATGATCAACGCGCCGGAAAACGCCGGGCTGAAAAGCGCCTTCATCCGCGCGCAGATGCGTTACCAGCAGACGCGCAACGCGGACAGCCTGAATTATTATTCCGGCATCATCAACCCGCAGATCGATGCGGAGTTTGCGAAAACACCGCACCGCGTGATCACCGATGATCAGCGCAAAGTGTATGAGACCATTGGGGGAACGCCGCAGCTCGACGGGGGCTATACGGTTTTCGGCGAAGTGGTTTCCGGCCTCAACGTGGTCGACAGCATTGCCAACACCAAACGTGACCAGTATGATCGTCCGCTGACGGACATCCGCATGACGATGAAGATCGTGAAATGAAGTTTTTCTTCCCGCTGTTCTTTTCTGTTTTTTATTTTGCTTCCTGCGGCCCGCACCATCCGGGCTCTTCGCCGGGCTTTGACGAAACGGATTTTTTCCGGGGAAAGCTCCGCGCGGATGTAAAGACGTCGGTCGCGACGGGCGGGACCGATTCATTCACCACGATCAAGGCGCTGCATCACTGGCTTCCCGGCGATGAATACATGCACACGGAAACCGATGCGAACAAGCAGGACGCTCCGCGAACAGCGGAAGAGAACCGGAATGTCGTCGTGACGGATCTTTTCATTTACGGCGTCAAGCGCGAGGACGATAACGATTTCCACCTCATTCTTGCTTCGTACGGAAAAACCGGCAAAGACCAGCCGTACATGACGGCGGAAATTTCCGGGCTGCCCGATTCTTCCGATCCTGCATTTCCGGCGCTGGCGGCCGTGCGGAAAAAGTTCGAGGATCATTTCGGCGATGACACAAAAAAGGAGATCGTGTTCGTCGCCGACAGGAACCACCCGCCCGTGCATCTCGTCTCCATCAGCGGTTCGCTTTTTTTCGACAATCATCATTATGGCGAACACTCTTCCGTACAGAAATACAAAGTGTGCACGGCATGGGAAATTCATCCCGTGACTGGTATCCGCTTTGACGACCAGTGACGAATTCATCTAACTTTGTCTCCCGATGAAAGAAAGAATCGAGTCGCTGATGAAGGAGGTGGAAACATTTTCCGCCTCTTCTTCCGAACAGGCCGAGCAGTTCAGGCTGAAATACCTGAGCCGCAAGGGCGAGATCTCCGTGCTCTTCGAAGAATTCAAAACGGTTCCCGCCGAAATGAAAAAAGAGGTCGGGCAGCTCCTGAACCGGCTGAAAATTTCGGCGCAGGAAAAGCTCGACGCGTTCAAAAATTCAGGAGGGGCGAAAAACGAAACGAAAGAAAAGGAAACGGACCTTACGCTTCCTTCCGTGTATTTCCGTGGCGGACGTCACCCGCTGAACATCGTGCGGAAAGAAATACTCGGCATCTTCGGTCGCATCGGTTTTACCGTTGCTGACGGTCCCGAGATCGAAGACGACTGGCACAATTTCTCGGCGCTGAATTTCCCCGAAGAGCATCCCGCCCGCGATATGCAGGATACATTTTTCATCGGCGACGACATTGCGCTGCGGACGCACACCTCGAGCGTGCAGGTGCGCGTGCTCGAAAACACGCAGCCGCCTGTGCGCATCGTCATGCCCGGGCGTGTGTACCGCAACGAAGCGATCTCGGCGCGTGCGCACTGTTTCTTCCACCAGGTGGAAGGACTTTACGTGGACAAAAACGTTTCGTTCGCCGATATGAAACAGGCGCTGCTGTATTTCTCGCGCGAGATGTTCGGTGAGAAAACGGAAATACGTTTGCGCCCTTCCTATTTCCCGTTCACCGAGCCGAGCGCAGAGATGGATATTTCCTGCACGATCTGCCACGGCAAAGGCTGCGCAGTGTGCAAGCATTCCGGCTGGGTGGAAATCCTCGGCTGCGGAATGGTTGACCCGGCGGTGCTGAAAAACTGCAACATCGATCCGGATGTATACAGCGGTTTCGCTTTCGGCATGGGCATTGAACGCATCACGATGCTGAAATACGGCGTGAACGACCTTCGTCTTTTTTCCGAGAACGATGTGCGTTTCCTTTCGCAGTTTGGTTCGGAGATATAACCGCAAAGACGCGCGGGTGCGAAAAAGCGCAGCGCATTTTACATGAACCGTCTCGAACAGCTTTTACAGATGCAGCGGGAAGATCCGCAGGATCCGTTCCTCGCGTACGCGATCGCGCTCGAGCATGCGAAGGAAGGAAAACGTGCGCAGGCAATCTCGGAAGTCGAAAAGCTGCTGGAAGAAAAACCGGGTTACCTCGGTGCGTATTACCAGCTCGGGCAATGGTACGAGCAGGAAGACAAAAACGAAGAGGCGATACGTGTTTACGAAAAAGGAATTTCTGTTGCGCAGCAGCAGCACAATCACAAAGCGCTGGGCGAATTGCGCACGGCGCTGGACATGATCACATAAACATTCCGGGGCCCGCGTCTGGTTTTTTTACAGACGGAAAACCGGAACGTGAATCAATCCACCACGCTCAGTTTGATCATGTTCGTTCTGCCTTTTTCATTCAGGGGAATGCTGGCGATGTTGATGATGAAATCGTTCTTCATCACCATCTCGTCTTTCTTGAGCGAGAACATGATGTCGGCGATGGTGTGATCGGTGCTGATGCTTTTGTCGTAATAGAAACCGCGCACGCCCCACACGAGGCTGAGCTGCGTGAGGATGGAATAGTTTCCCGTGAAGACAAAAATGTTCGCCTTCGGGCGGTAGCTGGAAACGCGGAACGCAGTGTAGCCCGAGAACGTCATCGTGATGATGGCGCTGGCGTCGACCTGCTTGGCGAGCTGCGTCGCGGCATAGCAGATGTTGTCGGAAATGTAACGTTCGTCGCTGTGGAAATTCGGCACGCGGTCGGAGTAATAAATGTCGTGTTCTTCTTCCACCTGTTCGATGATCTTCGACATCGCCTGCACGACTTTCGCGGGATGTTTTCCCACTGACGTTTCCCCGCTGAGCATCACCGCATCGGCGCCGTCCATGACGGAGTTCGCGACGTCGTTCACTTCGGCGCGCGTGGGAGAAATGTTCGTGATCATGCTTTCCATCATCTGCGTGGCGATGATGACGGGCTTCGAAGCTTCGCGGCATTTGCGCACGAGCATTTTCTGCAGAACGGGAACGCGCTGCATGGGAACTTCCACGCCGAGATCGCCGCGGGCCACCATGAGCGCATCGGTTTCGTGCACGATGTTGTCGATGTCGAGTATCGCTTCCGGCTTTTCGATCTTCGCGATGACGCGCACGTGGCTTTCCGGGTTGATGTTCTTGATGAGGTGTTTCAGCTCGATGATGTCGGCGCCAGAACGAACGAAGGAAAGGCCGATCCAGTCGAAATTATTTTCCAGCGCGAACACGAGATCGCGCATGTCTTTTTCGGTAAGGCAGGGCAGCGAGATCTTCGTGTTGGGAAGATTGACGCCTTTTTTCGAAGAAAGGATCCCGCCGTGCAGCACTTTCGCCACGACCTCGTCCTTCCCGTTCGTGGAAACGACGTTCAGCACCAGCTTGCCGTCGTCGACGAGAATGTTCTCGCCGGGCTTCACGTCTTTCGGGAACTGCGGGTAGGTGATGTAAACCCGGTCCGCGCGCCCGATCATTTTTTCAGTGGTGAAAATAATTTCCGCATCGTCCTTCAGCTCCACGCC
>DASTSF010000314.1:0-7332 GCA_035760825.1 Bacteroidia bacterium | reverse complement strand
TCCGCGGTACATGAACATCACTTCCAGGTTTGTCTTATGCGGAAAAATGAGGGTGTTCATCACATTCGCATAATAGCTGCTGCCGCGCGTATGGAAAGGAACGCCCTGCACATCTCCCCTGAAATCGAGCAACAGGAAATTCCCTGTCGCCGTTACCGACCACCAAGGGAAAACATCTTCCTGCACGAAAAGGCTGTACGTGCACTCGGTGGCGGAACTCACGTTCTTTTCCGTTTCCAGGAAGATCTTCGTGCTGTCGTTCTGTACCGTGTAGTCGAGGACGAATTTGTCCAGCCGCTCGTACGAAACCGAATTGACGATAGCGCCCTGGTAGCTGTAGGTGAGCTCCGCACGGTCGCTGTATTGCGGGCGGAGAAACTGGTTGCCCCGGAAATAGGAAAACGGATCGCGGTAATAGATGAACGGATTCAGCTCGTCGAAATCGGGGCGGTCGATCCTGCGGTTCAGGTTCAGCTGAAAATCGTGGTCTTCTGATTTTGAAAAATCAAGCGAGATGTCCGGGAAAACATTGAAGTAATGATCCGCCATCGCAAACCCTGAATGGGGATTATGCCCGCTGAGCGCCGTTTCTTCCGCCCGCATTCCCAGCTCCATGCTGAACGATTTCCACGCCCGGGAATAATTCGCATAACCGGCATACGTCTGCTCGCTGTATATGTAATTGCTGGTGAAAGCCGTATCGCTGTAAAAATTCCCGGTGAAATTATCCTGCCGTTCGAACAGGTAATCGTTGCCGGTAGTAACGGCGCTTGCTTTCAGTCCCGCTTCGAAAGACGACGCAGTGTCTCTTTTTTTCGCGAAATCAAGCCGGGCGGAAAATATCTGCGTTGCGGACCTGTTATGGCTTTGATTGATGTCGGGAGGCAGCGCATTGTTCCCGTTCGCATCGTAAAAATAATTCCAGCCGTGTCCTTCATCCGTTTCGCGGAGATCGGTAAAGTCGGAAGAAAAATTCAGCGCGGTTCCCAGCGTATCGAAAAGCCGTTCGCCGTTGACGTTATAATTGACCGTGTTCCACACGTTCGGAATGTAATTACCGGAAACGAGGTGATCGAACCCGGTGCTGTTGTAATCGAAAACCTGGTCGCTGCCGGTTTCATAGGATGTGTATGCGCCCGGACCTCCGTCGATCTTTGCGCCCAGCGTGGTACGGGGACTGACCGACCAGTCCGCGCCGATCCTGAAATTCAGATCCGATCCGCGTTCGCGCGTGAAATTTTCATTGACCATTTGCGTAACGCCGGAACCGGTGACGAAATTCCGGTAAAACTTTTCGTGCGACCGGTACCAGCCGTCGTCAGCGTCAATGCCGGAAAAGAAAGAGAACCTGTCGTTCCTGTAATCCAGGGAAAGACCGGCATCGCTGTTGTTGTAAAATCCCTGCGACGTGGTGGCGTACACATTCCCGCTGAAGCCTTTCTGCGTATTTTTTTTGGTGATGATGCTGATCATGCCCGACGTTCCCGAAGCGTCGTATTTCACGGGTGGATTTTTCAGTATCTCGATACGCTCCACCGATTCCGCGCTCATGCTTTTGAGCAGGTTGATGAGCTGATCGTTCGAAACCTGCTGCACGCGGTTGTCGATCATCACGATGACGCCGCTTTTTCCCTGTAGGGAAATGATGTTGTTGTCGACCGTCACGCCCGGCAGCTTCGACAGCAGATCGAAAACCGAATTCCCTTTCGCCAGCGCGGAATTCCCGACATTGACAATCGTGTTCCCGTTCCTGAACACGACGGTCTGCTTCACTGCCGTGACCGTAACCGCATCGAATACTTTCGACCGGCGCAGAACAATGTCCGGCACGGTGAGGTCATGAATGCTGTCGAATGTGATCACATCGCTGAACTGTTCTTCGTACGCACCGCCGGAAATTTTCAGGAAATACTTCCCGGTCCGCACATTCCTGAAAACGAAATGACCGCTTTCATCCGTGAGCGTTCCTGCCCTGATCGCACTGTCGCCCGGATGAAGCAGGGCCACGACGACAAACGGAACCGGGGCCTGCGTGGAATCGACGATCTTTCCGGAGACCGAGCCCTGCGCATGCGCCGCCGTTTGAACAAGAACGAAGAAGAAAACAACCTTCCAGGATACCGGCATAAAATTTTGATCCGTTAAATGAAAAAAGCGACGAAGACAGGAAGATCCGAAGTTCCGCAGTAAAAATCCGAACGAAAGCACTGCCGTTCCCGGTCCTCTCCTGCCTGTAAGAACACGAACAGGTAACACGGACGATGGCCGGAACGAACAACAGGAAATGAAACGGGCGAAAGAAACCTGCCTGGCCCTGACTGCAGCGAGCTCCGCGAGCGGAAGGCAGGAAGTTAGAAACTGAAAAGCGCTGCAGCTGCGCTCCTTCATACGATCAGTGAAAATAATTTTGCATCGAAGAACTGCGCGTTCTTGTAATACGCTTTGCGCAAAATCCCTTCCATGACGAAACCGTTCTTCAGCAGCAGCCGTTCCGACGCGTCGTTGAATGCATAGATGCACGCCTCGATGCGTTTCAGCCTGCGCACCTCGATCCCGTACTGCACGAGGACAGGAAGCACGCGGCTCATCACGCGTTTATTGCGAAACGGTTCCGCCACCCAGTAGCCGAGCTCGTCGCGGTGCGCATTGGTGGAATGGAAATTTTTACCGTGGTAACCGGCGCCGCCCATCATTTCCCCGTTCGCATCACGGATGACGAAATTCAGCTCATGCCCGTAACGGCTGCGTGCATCGTGCGCGAAGGCGAGGAAGTTCAGCGCATCCGTTTCCGTGTACGGGAACGGGATCATCAGCGTGCGATCGAAAATTTCCCGGTCGTTGAGGCATTTCACGAATGCGGGAATATCTTTTTCACCCGGTGGCGAAAGGTAAATACCGCCGGGAACGGGAAGGATGGTATTCATAAAAACGTTACGGGCTGGTCCGGCGATGATCTGATTTCCATATCGTGAAACCTACGGAAAAATAAAACACGCCGAGCTTCACACCCGGTTTCCCGCTTTCGGGGTACGTGACCTGCGGGCTGAAAAAATAGTACCACTGCGCATTTCCGATCGGGTAATTGACGCCCGCCTTAATGGAAAAATAACCGGTGTAACGCGGTGTGAACGGGCGGGCCGTGCATTCGAAAAGAAGACCCGCGTCGGCGAGGCTCTGCTTTATGTGGCTCGTTTCAAAATAGCTCACCGAATTGCCGTTATCGTACCGCTGCAAAGACGTGAGGTACGTCCGCGCGAACATGATGCCCCCGTAAACAAACAGGGTGCGCTTCGGGTTCCTGATCACGGGAAGGTTCCCGTCGAGATGAGCGCGGAACTGCGCGGCCTCCACCGCAACTTTTCCGTACCCGGGATAATTGCCGGTAAATTCTTTCGGCAGGTTGAAATGGAGCCCGGCGGTGACGAAAAATTTCTCGCGGTAGCCTGCGTAAATCTCGTCGCCCATGGCGATGCAGTAATCGTTCGGGTAGCCGCCCAGTTGCGGCATGCTGTTGCGCGCGTTGTGAAAATCCATCGTGTACATGTCCGCGGAGCAATTCATACCGAAAGGCAGGTGGCGGGAAACGTTCGCGGTATCCTCCGGGAAATAATCCGCTGCGGTATCCTTCCCGTAAACGATGACGTAATTGTACGGACGCAGGTCGCGGTGGCGGTAAAGACTATAGATCGTAAAACGGCTGTGCCCGTAATCTTTCGCTTTCACGAGGCTGTCGTTCCTGTATTTCCCTTTCCACAGGAGGCGCCCGTTCTCATCGTAGAGCCTCCATCGCCCCTGCTTCTTTCCGTCCATGTACTGGCCGGCCGATTTGATGTGGTTGCCGGGATAATACGTGGCGTAACCTCCCGTAAGCCGGTGATTCCTGCCGTACGTATGCGTGCCGGAAAAGCAGCCGTCGGGATAAACGCGCGTAACCGAATAGGTTCCGGACAGGCGCGAGCCGGCGATAATGACATTGTATTTCGTCGTGTCCTTCGCATCTGTTCCGTAAACGACCTGCGTGATCAGCGGCGGGACCGAATCCATCGCGCTGAGCAGGGTTTCATCGGAAGTCGTATCGCTTACGTTGAACGGGAGAAAAAAGAATTCGTGCGCATTCATGCCTTTTTTCAGGATGCCCGGCGAATCGTAGACGATCTTTTTTTTCACCAGCTGCTGCGCCGGCAGCGCGGCAATGAACGCGATAAAAAAGAGAAAAAGACACCGGGACCGTTTCATGGGATTTCTTTTATTCCCTACAATTTAGCAAAAACGAAAATCCCGCGCAGGTATTGCACGGGATTTCTCATAAGCGGGGGATGTTAAATGATAACCGGCGTTCAGTGACCGAAATCTACGTGGATGCCTGCGCTGAACGGGTAAACCGTGGGGCCCTTGCTTTTTTCGAAGAGCGTGGTCAGCGAGTAAGCGCCGAAGATGGTGTAATTGCCATAACCGATGCGGAGCATGGCGTCGATACGGAACGGATCGACGTTGAAATCATTGACGACTTTACGCTTGTACACACGGCCGGCGTAGTCGTAACGCTGCTTGAGCTTATTGCGAAAAACGTTGTAGCCTGCGTTGACACCTGCGCCGATGTGAAACGAGTTGCGCGCATCGCTGTTGTTGGTATTGAACTCGAGGAAGAGCGGGATGCCGACATAGCACATGTTGAGCCGGTTCTTCGTGAAGTTCAGCGAATCCGCAACAGCGGTGGTGAACGGAAGATCGGGCTGCAGCGAATACGATTCGCGGAAGTTATAGTGGTACCAGTTAAGACCGATGCCGGTACCGAGATTCACGTTGTTGCGGTAGATGTGGATATTTTTCTGCCAGATGTTCCAGCCGAACATGTATGATTTCGCGTAATTGAGGTTCATGAAGCTGCTGGCCTGCGGAAGATCGAGCTTGTTGTCGGCAGTGAGGTAACCGTTCACGCCGAAATCAAGTCCCGACCAGAATTCGAAATCCTTGTCGTCCGCTTTTTTCTCGCGCGGCGAACGTTCGTCATCGTCGTCGTTGTCCACCACGTAAACGTCCTTCCCGCTGATGTGAAAGCTGGCCGTATCGCTGTCGCCGCCCTTAACACCGACGGAAGCCGCGCCCGAAGCGTCGATGTTCTTTTCCACCGGGTTTCCCTGGTAGTGCACTTCAGCAGCACCGCTCGCCGTCGCCATGATGGCGGAAGTGACGGAAACATGCGCTACGGAAGCACCGCTTGCCGTAATGGTCGCTTTTTCCGCCTGCATGCTGTAGGCTTTCAGCTGCGATGCGCCGCTCAGCGTTGCGTCGAGCGAGGTGGCCGTGCCGGACAATTTCGTTTTGGCTGCGCCGGAAAGCACAATTTTCACATTGCCTGCTTTCACGTCGAGGTCAGCGACCGATGCATCGGAAGCAGTAATGGCAAGGTTGTCCGCCACCAGCTGGTTCGTCGTTGTGACATTGGAAGTGGAACCGGCATCGAGCGAGGTGAGATTTTTCACCGTCACTTTCACCACGGCTTCATCGCTGACATTTTTCATCGTCGTTGCACCGATGACGAGGATCCCGTCTTTCACTTCGGTCGTGATGTCTTTCAGCGCTTCCTGGTTGGTTTCCACCACCACCGCGTTGTTGTCTCCCTGCGTGAGCTGGAGCGACACGGGCGCCGTGATCTTTATTCCCGTAAAATCATCTACGGTTCTTGTTTCGGAAGGTGTCTGCGCGTGCAGGAAAATCATTCCCGCCATTCCCGCGATAACCAGGGCCATCTTTTTCATAATGATCTTTTCCACGTTAATGTTTGTTGTGAGACGCGAATGTCGCAAGGATAGTTACAGGCTGTTGCTGAAGAGATTATACTACCTTGAAATTCAGCCAGATAGAGTATGTTTTACCATCTGTCCCGGTGGAGCCCGAAAAATCGATGGCCTCGAACTGCTTCGTCACGGAAGCGATGATATCCGGGCGTTTCGTATTCACGTCGATGACATGCGCACGGCCTTTCTCATCGATGGTGAAGACGACGCGCACGCGTTCGAGATCCACGTTCTCGTTCCGGAGCTGGTCGGGAACACTCACCGAGCGGACGATCTTTTTGTAGATCAGGTCGGTGCTGTCATTGCTGTTTTTGTCCTGCGCCTGAAGCGGAAGAAAACCAGCGAGCAAAAATAAGGCGGTAAAAATTCTGAGCGTTTTCATGATGAGGATGTGTTTTTGATTCTTCATGCATGTGACGCACACAGGCGCGCAGATGTTACAGCTGAAAAAAAACAGCTGCATCATTTTCTTTTTTTAACGAAAACAAAAAAGGGACCCGCGCTTATTTTTCGCTCGCCACGGACGAATGCTTCAGCATGAATTCGCCCGACTTGTCCACCATGTTCGCCGAGCCTGCGAAGAAAGGCGTACGCTGGTGAAGCGAGGTCGCCTCCAGCTCGAGGATGCGTGAAAAACCGTCCGTCGCTTTTCCGCCGGCCTGCTCGATGATGAACGCAAAGGGATTGCATTCGTAGAGAAGGCGCAGCTTCCCTTTCGGCGATGAAGCGGTAGTGGGATAAATATAAACGCCGCCGGTGATGAGGTTGCGGTGAATGTCCGCCACGGCCGAACCGACGTAACGCGACGAATAAGGACGCTTCGTCGGCTTGTCCTCTTCCTGGCAGTATTTGATGTATTTCTTCACGCCGTCGGGAAAATGAACGTAGTTGCCTTCGTTGATCGAATAGGTTTTCCCTTCGACCGGCGTTTTCATGTTCGGGTGCGAAAGGCAGAATTCACCGATGGAAGGATCCAGCGTAAAACCGTTGACGCCTTTGCCCGTCGTGTACACGAGCATCGTGGATGATCCGTAAATAATGTAGCCGGCAGCGACCTGCTCGGTCCCGCGCTGGAGAAAATCTTCGATGGTTCCCGGGCCCGAGAGGGAAATGCGGCGGTAAATGGAAAAGATCGTCCCGACGGAAACGTTCACGTCGATGTTCGATGAGCCGTCGAGCGGATCGATGGCGACGACATATTTCGCGTTCTTCGACTGCGGCGTATTGATGGGAATGATCTCTTCATTCTCTTCGGAAGCGATCGCGCAGCATTCACCGCCTACGCTGAGCGCGGCAATGAACTGTTCATTCGCGAACACGTCGAGCTTTTTCACCGTTTCGCCCTGCACGTTCGTTTCACCGGCTTCGCCGAGAATGTCGGCGAGCCCGGCCTTGTTCACTTCGCGGTTGACGATCTTCGCGGCGATGCCGATATCGCGCAGCAGGCGGGAAAGCTCTCCCTTGGCAAAAGGGAAATCCGATTGTTTCTCGATGATGAACTGCCCGAGTGTTTTGACCTTGCTCATGAGGAATG
>DASTSF010000313.1:0-6183 GCA_035760825.1 Bacteroidia bacterium | reverse complement strand
AGCGCTCTGGTTCCTCGGCAACCCGTCGGAAGTCTTTCATACCGCTTCGTGGAAGCAGCTCATTTTCGGGATCCTTGTAACGGGAATTCTTTCCGCGCTCATTTATGTTTTCTACAAAAAATTCATTTCACCCCGGAAACCGCCGGAGCCGCGACCGTTTTATTTTACAGCCATCTATTCGCTGGCGCTTCCCGTTCTTCTCGCGATCGGTGTACGCGGCGGACTGCAGCCGATCCCGATACAGGTGAGCGATGCGTATTACTCGCGCTTCAACGTGCTGAACCTCGCTTCCGTGAATTCCACGTTCAACCTGTTCAGCAGCTGCATTGAAAACATTCATGCCGACAAAGCGTACACGTTCATGCCGTCGCCGGAAGCTGCGAAAGTTTTCAGCGAAATGAACGCCGTGACCAAAGACACGACACTTCATGTGCTGACCACGGACAAACCGAACGTCGTGCTCGTGGTGCTGGAAAGCTGGTCGGCTGACCTCGTGAAAAGCTGCGGCGGGTACGACAGCATTACGCCCGAATTCGAAAAGCTGGCGTCGCAGGGAATTCTTTTCACCAACTGCTACGCAAGCGGAAGTCTTTCCGACCAGGGAATGGCGGCGGTGTTCTCCGCTTTCCCGGCGCAGCCCAAAACATCCGTCATCACGCAGCCGACAAAATACGTTCACCTCCCGTGCATCAATAATTCATTCCGGCAGGCCGGTTACAAAACCTCGTTCATGTTCGGCGGGCAGCTGAGCTACGGCAATATCCGGGCGTACATGTATTACAATAACTTCGACCGCATCATCGAAGGAAAAGATTTCGATCCTTCCGTTCCGCAGGGACGCCTCGGCGCAGCTGATCAATATCTTTTTTCACGGCAATTGCAGGAATTGTCGAAAGAACAGCAGCCGTTCTTTGCCGCCATGTTCACGCTGAGCACGCACGGCCCGTTCGATTTCCCGATGGAAGAAAAGCTGCACTGGGGCGACAAGGAAAAACCGTACATCAATTCGGTCCTTTACGCCGACGGCTGCATCGGGAATTTCATTTCGGAAGCGAAAAAATATCCCTGGTACAGCAACACGCTTTTCATTTTCGTTTCCGACCATTCGCATAACTCACCGAAGAACTGGGCCTTCAACGATCCGCGCTACCGTCACATTCCCCTGCTGTTTTACGGCGACGTGATCAAACCAGAATACCGCGGCATGAAATACGACAGCGTAGCATCGCAAACCGACCTCGCTTCCACCCTGCTGCACCAGCTGGACATGGACGCGTCGGCCTTCCGCTACAGCAAAAACCTTTTCAACCCGTATACGCCGCATTACGCTTACTATGCGTTCGACGAAGGATTCGGGCTCGTGCAGGGTGGATCACATCTCACGTGGAGCGTGAAAGACAACCGCTATGAATTCGAGCAGTATGCATCGCCGGCCGATAAGAACAAGCTCGCTACGGACGGGAAAGCATTCCTGCAGGAGCTGACGGAAGATTATTTCAGGTTCTGAATTTTCTTCATTAGTACCCACTTCCGTTTTCCAATTCATCCGCTGATCATTTCTTTTCTCTTCCGGAACTTTCGGGACCGTTTTCAGCCGTTCACCTGCAACTCCGCGGAAAGTCAAAATCAAACATGGCACGCGTGTTGCACAATAACCGGGAAGCGATCCACGTTTTAATTAAACAAGAACCAACGGAAATGACATCACGTTACTCAAACCAAAAAACGGCTGTGTATGCGATCCCTGCTCATTTCTCTTGCGCTGCTTCTTCCCTTCGCCGCGGCGAATGCCGATGAAGATTCCCTGACTGTAGAAAAGGCCTTCGTTCACCAGGCCGGAAGGAACAACCTGTATGTGCTGCAGCTGAAAAAAGGCGGGCAGTACGATTACACGCGCTATACGGACAAAAAGCTTTACCACGATTTCGGCGTTTTCCGGATCCGCCACGGAAAGATCAGCTTCGAATCGAAGAGCCAGAAACGCACGTTCGCATCGGTGGGCGGAAAGACATATTTCATGAACAAAAAAGGTCTTTACAAAAAAAGGATGGACGAGATCCGCGACAAAAAATCCGCGATGAAGTTCACCGATGATCCGTCGTATAAAAAAAGCTGGAGCTTCAACCCCGTTGCAGGACGCGTGATGGAACCCGACGGAAAACCAGTTGTAAAACCTGCGGCGCCCAAAACAAACACAGACGACGTAGCGACGAAAAACAAAAAGATCACCGACTATACCGAAGCTTTTTACGTGAGCATGGCCGGGCGGTTCGCTTCGCCGTACAAGGCGCTGCTCGAAACGGATTACACAGGCCCGGACACATTTTTCAAGCTGCAGAACAACCAGCCGGTGACCTGGAATTACGACACGACGAAGAGCGCGCTGCAGGATGATTTCGAAACGATCATCCACGAATCGACGCACACGTTCATTCACACGAATGCGGGCGGCGGAAATTTCAGCTACCTCGTGCAGCCGGGCCTATCGGTGAACGTAACGCCGACCCCCGCATTCCATTCTTCGGAAATAAAAGCGCTGGCGCCGGCAGATGCGACGAAACGCATTTTCCGCTATGGAACATACGTCAGCGACAGCAGCGTGGTGACGGCGAATCTCGACGGCATCTACGGACTGATGGATGAATTTACCGCTTATGAGAACGGGACGAGGAGCAGCGTGATCGCGGCGCAGAACGCCATGCAGCAGGGTGATACCGCACTCGCCTCCTCTCTCGTTTCCCAGGCGGGCGGAACGTATTTCGCGTATTACGAATTCAACCTGTTCATGGCGTGGTACCTGCACGAAGCGAAGCTGAAGCACCCGGATGACTACAAGGCGATCATGGCGAACACCAACCTGCGCGTGGCGTACACGCTCGTGGATGCAGAGTTTGCGCAGACCATCACCGACCTGAAGCGCACATCGGCGATCGTGCAGAAGAAAACAGGAACCGATTACCTGGCGTACAATGAAAAAACGTATGCCGCTTACCCGAAAGAATTGCTCGTCAAAGAGAAAACGTACCTCGATGCCTTCCGCGTGAAAGGTGTGACGAACTCAAACTACTTCACGTTTGTCAATTGAAAAAATTACGGGCTACGGGTTTTGCGCGTTTTGAGTTGGACAAGTGAAGAAAAGAACGGAGGGAGGAAAAATGAAAGTGTGTGTGGATAAAGAAAGAGTTCCTCCCTCCTTCTCCATTCCCCGTTTTACAGCGCGTAATCCGCCAAATACCCGAACCGCTCCGTGAGCTTTCCGTCGCTGCAGATGCTGCCGCGTTCGATGAGTCCGTCGGGATCGTTCCCGAGGAGAGCGGGGACCACTTTTTCGATGAGCTCTTTTCCGAAATTTTCAGATGCGTCGCGGGGCAGCTCGCAGGGAAGATTATCGACGGCCATGACGGTGATGACGTCGTTGCCGAAAGGCTTGTCGACCGCCTGCTCCGTGTTCGGGTTGTAACCGTAGAACGGCTCCGCGATGGATGAAGGTTTGGTGGTGGAAGGAATGGAACCGTCGATATCGCAGGTGACATCGGCGATAACGCTGATGCGGAATTCCGGCGAACGCATGTCTTGCTTCTCGAACAGCTTCGGCGCGCGCGGATCCCAGAACGAACAGTGAATAAGCAGGTCGCAGTGCGGCGTGAATTTGGCGAACGTGCTGCGGAATTCCTGCGGGTGATGATAGAAGCGGTCGCGGTCCCACTGCAGGCCGTTCTTCGGCTCGTTGTAATCATACGAATGCAGCTGCGTGTAAACAGCTTCGCGGAAGGAATAATGCGTAAACTCGTACGGTGTGACGCGGCGGATGTGCAGCAGGCCGAGCAGTTCGATGGCGCCGTTGGCGACGCGCCCGTTGCCGGTGACGATCATCTTCAGGTTCGGCAGCTTCACTTTCTTCAGCTCTTCTTTCAGCTCGGTCATGTCGTGGCATTTCCAGGCCGGCTTGAGATCGAAAAAGCCGAAACGCAGTCCGTAGCCGCGCAGCCCGTTGTACGCACCGACGATGCCCGCGAAATGACCGAAACCGATGATGCGGTTGAACTGCGGATCGGTGAGGCATTCGTAATCGATCATCCGGACCTTCTTCGCGATGAGCGCATGCATGAGCTTTTGGTTGTACGGCTGCTTCTTGATGGTGTGCGAGAAGAAAAGATATTTTTTCCCGGGAATAAGATCGTCGACAGGCACTTCCTTGATGCCGAGAAGCACGTCGCAGGAAGAAAGATCTTCGGAGAGCGTGATGCCCGCGGCGCGGTATTCTTCATCGGAAAAGCTGCGCCACTCGCTGGGCTGCACAAGCACATCGACATTGAACTCGCGCTGGATGAGCACGCACTGGGCGGGCGTGAAGGGAACACGTTTGTCGCGGGGCATTTTTCCTTCGCGCAGGATACCGATTTTCATAAGCAAAAAATTTGAGAGGCAAAGATAGGCAGTTGTTCATTGACTGGCGATCGCCGGCAGCGGTTTGCTGCCCGTCATTCCCTGCCGATCATGCATCGTTCAACATTCATTTTTTTTCTGCGTGACGGATGGAAGCGGCATCCTTTTGCGAAGCAAAAGATAGAGCGGACAGCCGGACCCCATGGAGGAAACACATCGTGTTCCTGCATGGGGGCACGCCCTGCAAACAAGAATGAAAAGCGGGGAACGTCAACCGGTGCGGGAGGAAATTCATTTGACAAGCGGGTGTAATTCGCAGTATCTTTGTGCAAGATTACACGGGCCCGACCGGTTTTGACAGCATGTGCGCGGGTGTGTAAGCATGCCGTGCGTTGGGAATATGGCACGTTAATATCAACTCTCAAACTTGTAAACGGCGAATCTAACTTCGCTCTTGCTGCTTAATTCCAAGAATTATTCAGCAATGTTCCCCGGGAAGTTTTTCCTTCTGACGTCCCGATCCGGAACACCACAAACAAAAGGAGTGCCCGGTGGCGTTGCGACGCCGAAGCACTATCAGCAACTACGGAAAAATTCGGTGTGCAGGTTAACCTGGTTTTTCCCGACAAACAATAACCGGCTAAGCATGTAGAAAGCGCATTCACGGCTTGCCTGGACGAGAGTTCGATTCTCTCCGGGTCCACCAAAGTAGACAACTCCAGATTTTTCAGGGGTTGTCTATTTTCATTTTGGCTGAAACCCTTGTCAATATTGAGACAGCGGCGGAGCACCTCGTTCAGTCGTGGAGTTCGACATTTTTCTTCAGAAAACGAAATTTTAGCGGGAAGGATCGAACTCAAAAGTCGAACTCGCGTGTTTAGATCGTACGGAAAGAGTTTATTGAACGATCAGTTGCATGATAAAACTTGCACTTTGGAAAGATGAAAAGAAATATAGGCAGTTACTGATTAAAGCATGACATCCAGGCTACTCATCCTCCCAAACAATCAGATCGCCATCAAACCAAGTAGCTTCACGAATGAATCGCAGTTTAGCCGGACACTGTTCTAAGGGTAATTTTTGTTCATAATATGTTTCCTCCACCTCGAATTCGACAACATGCGTAATTCGCATCTTTTCATCCAGACAATAAGGGCTCATTGCAATGTTATCGAGTTTATGATTCCAGGCCACACTTGGATAAAGAATAAGATCACACGTCGCAGTAGGGTCATCAGCTATAATAGGTCCCAAAATAATATCGGAAAAATATGCACTATAGAAATATTCTAACCTGTTGGGGTTGACAGCTTGAACATCTTTGACAAATTCCGATGCCAGGAACTCAAGAATTAAATCCATTGCTTCAGCACAAAGCGGATGAACAGACTTACCATATTCCTTCAAATATGCTGTTGCATCACGAACGCTTTGGTTATCTACCTGAACATTTGATATCGGATAGGAATTAAATAGCTCATCAGTCAAAGGTTCCCATACCGACATAATAATCCTTTTCCCAGGATGGGGTTTTGTCTCAAGCAAAGCAATATGCCAATTTGAGGCTGCGTAGAAAACAGTTTTGTTAAAGGTATTGGCTCGATTGTATCTCTTCTGTTTCTTCACTAATTCTACAGGCGGGTACTTAAGATATTTTACATCCCGAATCTTTCCTTTCTCCCTAAATGAATCATCGGCCATTGTAATACGATATATCCTGTCAAAAGACATATCATTCCTAGCCAGCAGACTAAAGTCAATTGCTTTATCGAGATACTCAGCCAGACATATTGCCTC
>DASTSF010000312.1:0-16976 GCA_035760825.1 Bacteroidia bacterium | reverse complement strand
TTTCGCATAAAATTCCGTCAGCACATTGTCGAATGCCGTCATCGTTGCGAACATCACGTCATTCCTTACCTGCGTGCGTGCACGGAAAATCCCGTCGTCCTGCGCCTGGCTGAACGTGCTGTAGATCCCGTACGTATAGCCGCGCTTTTCGCGTATCTCTTTCGTGAGGTGATCCGAAAAAACGGCATTGGCGATGATGAACGCCGTCATGTCCTTGCTTCCCGCGGCCGGTCCTTTTTTCATCCACAGCAGGCAGGCCTGCTTCGCGCTGTCTTTCGGAACGAATGCGAATTCCCTTGTTTTGATCGGCGGTATGTCATACGACGAGCCGTTCACTTCTCCGTACGTGGCGTTCCATCCGCCGAAATACTGCTCAATGAGCGCTTTCACTTTTTCGCGGTCGGGTTTTCCGCATACGACGAGCTTCGTGTTGCCCGGCGTATAGTTGAAATTGTAAAAATCCCTGATCTGCGCCGTCGTGATCTTCTTGTACTGTGCTTCGTAAAAATGCCGCCCGAGCGGGTGACCGATCCCGTAGCAGAAATAATTGCCGTACATCGAAGCGAGATCGCCTATGTCCATTTTCGAAGGCTTGTTCTGCGAGATGTCGAGATTTTTTTCTTCGTCGATGTCCTGCTGCGGGAAGGTGGGATGAAGCAGCACGGCGGAAACAATTTCGAATCCCTTGCCGATGTCCGTATTGAGGAATTCCCCGCTGACGGTAGTGAAATTTTCATTCGCATCAGCGCTGATCCCGGTCCCGAGGCGGTACAGCATCCGGTCCTGGTCCGTGCGTGAAAATTTGTCGTTGCCGAGCAACAGCGAATTCGCGGTGAGGCCGGCAAGTCCCTGCTGGCCGGGCGTTTCGCTCTTCTTCCCGACGTTGACGAAAAACGTGAGCGACGTCACGGGAAGATCGCCGTAATCGGCGAAAATAACTTCGAGCCCGTTCTTCAGCTTGTACCGCTCGATATCGGGGAACGGTCCTTTATCCTGCGCAGCGGAAGCGAGCAGCAGCAATGCAACGGGAACCAGCGTGAGACGGAAAAGCGATCTCTTTTTCATATCAGAACGAAGGTTTGATGTTGATCACGTCGACATGATCGGGTGAAAAATAAGTGGCGGCGACGCGTTTGATGTCATCCTGCGTGACGGCCTTGTAATCATTGACAATGGTTTTCGCGCGGTTGTAATCGTGGAAATAATATTCCGCCATGCCGAGCTCGCCCGCGATGTTTTCAGACGAATACGCACCCAGCGTCTGCTGCGCTTCCATGTTCGAAATAAAATCGTTCACCTTTTCCTGCGGCAGCCCGTTCGCAATGACGCTGTCCATCTCGGCCCTGATCGCCTTCTTCACTTTCACATTTCCCGGCGAGGGCGGCATGAACACGTCGAACTGCGTCCGCGACGGGTACAGGCTCCACGCTTCGTTAGACTGGTTGATGAAATAAACGCTGTGCTCTTTTTTCACCAGGCGTTCGTTAAGGATGGAATTATCGCCCGTGAAAAAAATATCCGCCAGCATGTTGAACGCGAAAAAATCCTTCGAGCCGGCTGCCGGCTGCGACAATGAATAGCAATAGATCTGCAGCGGGAAGTTGAGCTCCATGTCCGTCGTTTTCACGTGCGTGCCCATGATATCCGGAGAAGGGCCCGGAACGACCGCGGGCAATTGCTTGGTGATGGGCCCGAAATATTTTTCGCATTGCGCAAAAATATCGTCGTGCTTCACGTCGCCCACCACGACGACGAACGCGTTGTTGGGACTGTAATATTTGTCGTAAAAGTCCATGCATTCCGGCGCGGTGAAATTCGTGATCTCGTCGAGGTGACCGATGACGTCGTACTGGTACGGATGACCGTCGGGGTAAAGATATTCGTAACGGTCCTCCACCATTTTTTCATACCAGTTGCTCATGCCGTTGCGGTATTCTTCGCCCACCACCTCGCGTTCGGTGTTGAGAATTTCCTGCGTCACTACGAGGTTCGACATGCGGTCCGCCTCAAGGTAAAGCGCCATGCTTACGGCGTTCACGGGAAGATACTCGTGGTAAACCGTGCGGTCGAACGTCGTGTACGCGTTCCACTGCGCGCCCGAGCTGTCGAGCTTTTCGAGCAGCTGCTCGCCGGAAACATTCTTCGTCCCGCGGAACATCATGTGCTCGAACATGTGCGCCATGCCGCGGATCCCCGCGTGTTCGTCCTTGCTGCCGACGCGGTACCACACCTCCACTTCCGCGTAACCGCTTCCCGGCTTTTCGCAGGTGATCACTTTCAGCCCGTTCGAAAGCGTTTTGTCGAACGTCTGGTAAACGAAGGCGTGCGCGCCGATGGAAATCAGCAGCAGCAATGGAAACAGGACCAGCTTCCGGCTTCCGGGAATGACGCGGTTATTCATGGTGTTCATAGTTGCAGTTTATCAAATTCGTATTCCTAATCGTAATCCTGCGCTCACTTTCGCATTCTGCATATAGCCCAGCGCAAAATCGACGCGGATGAGGCCGAGCTTGTCGGCGCCGAAATAAATCTCATAATACGAAGGCACGCGGTCCGTCATGAACCAGTTCACGCCGACGATCTCCGTGAGGTGCATTTTTTTCAGCAGGGGGATTTTATCGAAGAGGAAGCCGTTGAAATGATGTTCGGCATGCGCTTCCATGAACCAGGTGTTCGTGGAATACGTGTAATAGTCCAGCAGCTGGAAACTCTGCTGCGCGAATGTCGACCAGAATGTGCGGTTGCCCTGGAAATGATAATAATCCATGAACGGCAGGTATTTCTGCGAAAGGAATTTTCCAACGGCGAAATAATAGCGGAATTTTCCCATGAGCTTGAGGTTGATCTCGTCGCGAACGCTCAGCTTGAGAAAATCATAATCCGTTTTGCTCCCGAAAATACCCGGGATGCCGCGGCGGTACTGGATGCCGATGGCAGGATATTTCGACCCGAGAATGATCTTCTCATTCGGGCGCGTGTAGTATTTCTGTTTGAACCGGATGATCGCCTGCGCGTTGAGGTCGAGCGAACGGTGCGCGCCGAAAGCGGCACTGCTGTTATCCGAAGGATCGAGCGGGTTGTTCGACGTGAAACGGCGCGTTTCCAGGTAGCCGGGCGCCGGCAGGCTGGACGGACCGAAACGCCAGTTCCAGTAATAGAACGACGTGTTGTAAAGCGGTGTGCGGTCGGCGTATTCGAGATTGATGTTCATCATCACACCGTTCGTCACTTCACCGAACCAGTTGAGGCTGCCGTATTTTTTCGCGTACAGTTTCATGTAATTCTGTTTTTCACCGAGCGTGTAGATCGTGTTGATGAAAACAGGAACCGGATCGCGCGGACTGAACTGCGCCGTTGTCGTTCCGCCGGCAGCGGTGACACGCGCAAACCGGACAGGTTTGTAGTAATAGGTCGCTTCACCGTCGACATAGAATTTTTTATCGCCGATGCCGTACGAAGCCGAAGGCCCGACGGAAAGCCACCGGTTGTTGTCCCAGCTCTTGAACGCGTCCACGTCGAGGCCCGTGCGCCAGCCCTGCACGGTATTGTAGCTGAACGCACGCACGACCGGTGAAACGGAAACGCTGAAATGATTGTACCGCCGTGAATACGAATAGCCGGTCAGAAAAATATCGGTGAACCCGGGCCGGTTGGTTCTTTTGTCAATGGAATCGAGATACGGTTTCGAATTCCGTATCTGCATCAGGCTGTCCCGCCGTTTGTAATCGCGCTCTTCCTCGTCTGTCAGCGGAACGGGCCGCGTCGTCTGCCAGTAAGCGGAATCTTTCAGGTTCGCATCATCGGCGACGTGCATTTCTTCGTTATCGAAAAACTTTTTCGGGAAATCGGGATTGATGACGTAATCCTTGTTCACACCCACGTAATAACCGTTTCCCTGCAGGCCCATGAAGCCGAAGACGAACGTGAACTTGTTCATGAACACCATCCACACGTCCTTTTCCACGGGAATATACGTCTGGCTGATCGTCAGCGTATCCACGAAATCGATCTGCGCGTCTTTCGTCAGGTAAAGGTCCGTTGCGTAAATGCGCCAGGAATTTTCCATGATGTAGATGTAGCCGTGGAAGCACGGATCCGTTTTCCGTTTCGGGATCACCTCGATCTTGTTCACCATCGAATCGTTATCCATGATCGTTCCCGCCATCCGGAACTTGTAGAAGAAAAGCGCATTGTTCGCGATGGGACTGACGAAACCGCGTTCGCTGAGATCTTCGATCTCGATCACGTTGTCGTAAAAATTGAACAGCATGTCCGACGCGCGGTTGTAGCTGAAGGCTTTGTTGTCGCCGCTTACTTTCGAGGAAACCATTTCCTCCTTGATCTTGTCGGGCTGCCTGAAATTGAATGTGGAAACGGATTCCGAGAGATAAACGATCCCCGAGGCGGAATCGATGTCGCCATCCGGGTCGACGTCCATGCCCATAATCTTCTGCGGATGCTGCGTGACGCGCTGCAATCCTTTGATGTAGACGTCGCACGTATACGCATCCACCTGGTCGCGGTAATATTTCCGTTTCCTGATCGCGTTCCGGATCACAGCGTACGCAGGATCTTCCCCGTCCGTGATCACGGCTTCCTTCAGCTGCAGCGTGGTGGGTGTGAGAACAACATCAAGCGTTTTGTTTCCCTGTGTAAGATCAACGTCGAACTGCTTCTGGTAATAACCCATCATCTGGAAGATGATCGTGTAATTTCCCGGCGTAAGATCGAGCGTGTAATCGCCTTCCGTGTTCGTCGTCGTTCCTTTCGACGTTCCCTTCACGTAAACAGCCGCATATCCCAGCGCTTCACCGGCCGGAGACGTGACTTTCCCGCTCAGCGTAACGGCATGCAAAGCCGGGCAAAGCATGAAAATCAAAATCGCTACGGGAGTTATGCGAAACATTACGTTGCTGCGGATATGACGCAAAGAACAAGCCGGGGCGGCCTTGCTGTAAGACGTTCGTCACAAATTTAGAAAATCACAGGGTGGAACGATTAAAAAAAGCGAACGGTCGTTCCCGGAAATCAGTTGCGCGCTGCAGACTTCAAAAGGTGCTAATGCCGGATAACGATCTTCTCCGCCGCTGCGCCCTGCGCCGTTATCACCCGGAGAAAATACATGCCCTCCGCGAGATCCGCCGTCGCCAGCTGAATATTCCCTGCTGCGTTCTGCTGCCGGAAAACAACGCGGCCCCCTGCATCGGTGATCACAAGATCTGCCTGCACATTTCCGGGCAGTGAAATGATCAGCGCTTCATCCGCCGGATTGGGATAAACCGTCATTCCGCCTCCGCTACCGGGATGTTGTGCAAGAGCATCGAGCTGGTTGTCGGGTATGAGCACACCGGTCGTATCGCCGTTCTTCCGGAAAGCCGTGAGCTGCTCCGACCATGATCCTTCGAAATTGGACGTCCACAAAGCGAACGTCTGCCCCAGTCCTTCCGTGAGCTGAACGGTGAACGCATCCCCCCAGGAAACCGGTTGGAGCGTATCTGAACCTGCAAAAACAGGAACGGAACACGAAGGATCAATATGGAAATCAGTGTATGAAGTCGCCGTTCCGAAACGTATTCCTTTATTGCCGAAAGGATCCATGTACAGGCTGCAGCGGTACCACCCGGGCGCCGGGTTGAACGAATTCTGGGGCTGCCCCATTCCTCCTGAATTCGGGATCACGCGGAGGAAACCATCGACAGCGCAATTGTTGAACTGGTTTCCGGTATGATTGGCCGAATCGATAAACGTATACGTTTCGTTAATCAGTGAATACTCCATCCAGAAGTTCATGCTGATAACGTCCTCGCATTGCGACGCCATGTGCCCCTGCACGGTATAACGCACCGTGTCCCCGTTCACGGTTTTGCCGGTTATGATGTATTTCCGGATGAAATCCCGCACCTGCGGACTTGCGCCGCTGTTTATTCTTCCCTGGTACTGGAAAATATCGCCCACCGCGAAATCAAAATAATTCATCATGCGCGGAATAAGCACGCCGATATTTCTTCCCTGTATTCCCGCGAGGCGGTAATAACTGTTCTGCCCGTACCCGTGCGGCCATTGAACAATGCCGTAATCTTTGGAAAAACACAAGGTGTCGCCGGTGGAAAGCAAAAGTGTTTTCACGGAATCCGCATTGCCTAACACCACGGAATTTCCCGCGAAGATCACCTGCGCGGTAACGTTGTTCAGCGTATCGAACAGCCACGTATCGTTCAGTGCGGCGAAAAGATCGATCGTTTTGCTTCCCGGGTCCCGGAAATTGCACCAGCCGGAAGCGAACTGCTTCACCTGTTTTCCTTCGAACTGCGCGACGTGGAGCAACCCGTAACAGGAATCGCACGCAAGAGGTCCGCTGGTCCATGTGAGACACGTATCGCACATGATGTCGTTGAGCGTGAAAACGGTATCACCCGCGACGGCGGAAAAACCATTCTGCCACACGGTTTGCGTGATCACGGGATCATTGCCGAGACGGTAGTTGTATTTGTCCGTCAGGTTGAGCGGCGACCAGTTCTGCGCCGTAACAACAGCAGGAAGCAGGAATAAAAAGAGCAATGATCTCTTCATCGGGGTAGCGGTTGATGAAGAAAATTACGAAGAATGAAAGAGCAGGAAAATAATTTTATGCGCACGTCTTACCCGCCCATGCGGAAATGATCAGAAATTTCCCCACTTCGCCAGCTCGTCTTCCGACCACAACGCGGGGAAGAAAATACGGCGCTGGTAGGAAGGATGCAGGTATTTCTGCCATTCGCTTCCACCGGTCGCAGCTTTACCTTCGCCTTTGGAGTTGAGGTAATATTCTGCTGTTTTCAAATGGGAAAGCGGCCATTTCACATTGTAGGTGTGATCGAAATTCCGCAATGCGTTTTTCAGTTCGTGCACGTTCGCCCCTTCTTTTTCCATAGCGAGAAAACGCCGGTAAATATTTTTGCCTTTCATGCGCGTGGCCAGGTGCTTCAGGTCGTTCTCGTATTTCTCTTCGAATAATTGCAGCGTCTGTGTTTTCTTTCCCGTCTTACGGTCAAGGCCCGCGTCCTTCCAGTACAGCTCGCTGAATATCTTATCGAGATCGCTGTCGTCGGTGATCGTTCCTTTCACGCGGTGATTGAGCAGCTGGAGAACGTCGGTGCAGGTGATCTCGATCTGGCGGAACTGGGCCGACTGGAAACCGCTCGCCGGTGCAAGCGCGAGGCGGAATTCGTTGTACTGCTCGTAGTCCATTCCTTCGCGCATGACGCTGAACGACTGCGTGAGGATATCCGCGTACCGGTTCACGCGCTGCATTTTCGTCGTGAAGAACTGCGGCGTCACGCTCTCGTTGTGGACGGCCTGGTTCAGCTCGTGCATGATGAGCTTCAGCAGCAATTCCGTCACCTGGTGATACATGATGAAGATCGGCTCGTCGGGAAAATCCGTGCGCGGACGCTGGAGCGAGAGCAATGTTTCGAGCTGCACATAATCCCAGTACGTCACCGGTCGCTGGTAGCTGAATCCTTTGAGGAACAATCCTGCATCCTGCCCGAGATTATTATACTTGTTTTCTATTTTTTCGAGGATGTCTTTGTGCTTGTTGCCGGCTTCGCTCATTGCAAAATTGATTTGTTTCCAAATTACGGAAATCAATCGCGGGTAAAAAAATGAGGATTGTCAGGGAATGCAGAAGAGACGAACCGCAAAGCCGGGACCCGGGTTTTACTTCGCCATATTCAGGTTCGCCGCCAGTCCTGAATACGACATGAGGTCGAGCTTGACGGAACCGACGAGGATCTCGCCTTGCGCACGCACGGGAATATGGTTGTCGTCGTCGCTGATGTACACGGTAAGGTCTTCCTCTTTCTTGAACACGCGGCCTTTCTGCACAACGGGACAAAACTTGAGGCAGTTCACTTTTCCGACGTCCGTGTCGATCGCTTCTCTTCCGAGGAATTTTATTTTCAGGTCCCAGATCTCGTCGTCGACGAACGTTGGCACACTGAAAATATCGTTCACTTTCGCTTTGCTGAAATCCATCGTGCGCGCGTAGTAGAAAGACGACAGCATGTCCTGTATGTACTTCGGAACGGTCAGCGATTTCCCGTTGGAAACCACTTTGCCGCCGTTGTGATCGAACGACTGGTTCTGGTTGATCTTGAAACCGCCTTCGTCCACCCGGCGGATGAACAGCCAGGGCATCAGCGCTTCTTCGTCCATGTAGGTTTCATAGCGGTCGCGAACCTTGAAAACCCAGTCGAATGCACCTTTGGAGGAACCGACGCCGACCATGTGGAACGTCGGGCGGTTGTTGATGAGCTTGTTGTCTGATTCTACCGTCATGTCCGCCACGCCGGCGTTGATGGCGCCGTAATGCACGCGGTAGTGCAGCTCTTCACCGCGCTTGAACGCTTTGTTCGTCACCTTGCGGTAATCGTTAGTGCCGGTGGAAGTGGAACCCGTCCCGGTCGATTGGGCATATCCGCCCTGCGGAACGAGCCCGAGCAGAAGGAAATATGACAGGATGCGTTTCATGATCTGAGTGCGTTTTGCATTATCCCGGCAAACGCTGTGCCATCTGTTCCCTCAATGGGAAAACCGGGAATAGATCGTTTGCCCGCCGGTTTCAGCTTTAAAGATATAAAAACCGTGAGCCAGCTCATTTACAGGGATTTGTATTACGGAGCCGCTGGCAGAAAGGTTCGCCTCGCTTACCACGCGGCCGGAATAATCCAATATCTGGTAATGAATGCTGCCGTTGAAATCCGCACCCGCATCCACGTTGAGCACGTCCTGCGCCGGGTCGGGCCAGCAGCGTACCACGGGGGCGCTGAGCTCATTGTTCCCGAGGATCACCGGCCAGTTGTTCGGCGTGCCCCAGGTTTCGGCGCCTTTTGAAAAATAAACCAGCTGGTAGTTGTCGAAGCAAGTGGCCGAACCGTCATGCGCGTACACTTTACCGATACCGTCCGCATAAATTTCGTTTATGCCGTCGCAAATGTCGGGCGAATCGCCGTCCCACAGGAAACACTGGCTGTTCTGGTCGTAATAATAACCGGCCTGCCTGCTTGAATATCCTTTCTGCATGCGTCCGTTGTACTGCGTCGCATTGAGCGGAAAGAACGAAGCGCCGTCCATGTAAAAAAGGCTGTTCGCCGTGTCCGGGCCATTGGCGTACTGTCCCGGCATCAGCGACAATTCGAAATTGCGCTCGTATTCCGAAAGAATGAACGTGTAGATAACGGGCGTGTTCATGTGCTGCGCCTGAATGCTATTGACTATTTTCCGGCAATAGTTTTCGTCCATTGTGTAGCGTATCGTGTCGCCGTTGGCGGAAACGGTTTTCGCCGTAACCACCCAGGTGTAGTAAGACATCATGCTCGGTAATTGCATGGCGTTGCTGTTGTTCGCATCTACAATGTCGAACTGGTCGCCGATGCTGAAATTGAAAACATCCGCCGCCGGGACTACACGCACGCCTTCCTGCGGGCTGCTCATTCCCGCCAGCGTCCGCGCTGTCGTGTCATCCGGAAAGTCCCTCCAGCTGTATGCGAGAATGCAGCCGTGGTCCTTCGCCACCTCGATGAATTTCCCGTTGAGGTCATCCGCCACACTATTGCCGCTTCCGTCTTTCCGCTGCAGCTGCATCGTTTTCACCGAATCGGGTGCGCCGAGCACATTCTGAATGGCGAGCGAGACCACCGTTCCGTGCAGCGTATCGCCATTGGCAAACGGGAAAATAAATCCGTCCTGCCCCACCGCTGCCGAAGGAAAAAACCAGATGCTGTCGTTCGCTTTATTCAGGAAGCACGTCACACCGTTCGCATCCTGGAGGAAATACTTTCCCGCCCAGCCCGTGTCGTTGACGGTGAGGCAGGAAAACGAAAACGAGGATGTTACTTCCCGCCGGTAATCGTGATAGACCGTGTAATTGCCCGAAACAAATGACGTGTCCGGACTTATCGCATCCACGGAATAATCCTGGTTGTAGAGGTGCTGTGAAAAAAAGGCGGTCCTCCCGGGAACGTACGCGTGATAATTCTGCGCACCGACACCGACTGCGATGACAAGGAACAAGAACAGCAATCCTGTTTTCATGGAAATGGTTTTGTATAAAAATAGGCTGTTTCGGCCTTCGTGTTCCATTGAATTCAGGCGCTTCTTACACGTTCAGCCGGAAGCAGGAATGCCTTTTTACATTGTGGCGCAGCTTAGAAATAAATTAAAGTCAATGCTCTTCCTCAATGAATATCTACCTTTAAAAAAACTTAACTCCAATGAAATACGCTCCCGCATTTTTTACCGCAGCCGCATTTCTTCTCTTTTCCCCGGTTGGTTATTGCCAGTCCGGCGGAGACGTGAAATGCTCCGATTCACCGCTTTATTCCACCAGCGGAACGCTTACGGTCACGAACGACAAATTTCCGGAAATGGATGCGGACGATGCGCACCACATTCACGCCGGCGACCGCGGCGAAATGTCGAAATATTTTGAAACGGAAATATTCAACAGCTCCATGACCGGCTGGATCTCGCTCGGCGAGGTTGAGGTTATCTCTGTCAAGGATGATCATGTGAAATTCAGGGTGATCAGCAAAACGCTGCAGGTGACGCAGGACGGGAAAGACAAAGAAACATTCGTGAAGGGAAAGACGGTGAAATTCGTCAGTTACGATTACGGCGTGCCGCGTATTGACAGTGCCGTTTACGCCGGTTCCGGCGGAAAGCTGAAATACAAAGGCACACTGGTTTGCGGAAAGGAAACGGGAACGTGGAATTACTATTACGAGAACGGGCAGGTTTCGAGGAGCTACACGAAAGACAGCGATGGAAAAATGGAAGATCTCTTCGAGGAATTTTACGAGAGCGGGCAGAAACAGACTTCCGGTACTTACAAGACGGGGAAAAAGGAAGGCGTGTGGACGACGTGGTACGAGAACGGAAAAAAACAATCGGAAGGAAATTTCACGGATGGTGTGCAGACGGGGAAATACACGACCTGGTACAAGGACGGCACGATCAAAGAGCAGCAGGAATACGATGCGAACGGAAATAAGACCAGCATGTGGACATCCTATTATTCCGACGGAAAGAAAAAAGAGGAAACGGATTATTCCGGCGACGGGAAAAATTACGTCACCAAAACCTATTACCAGAACGGGCAACTGAAAATTTCTGCGTCGTACAAAGGCAATGACCTCAACGGTCCGTACAAATCCTATTTCGATGACGGGCAGCTGAAGGAAGATTTCATTTACCAGGACGGGCAGAAGAACGGCGCCTGCACGACGTATTACAGGAACGGCAGGAAGGAATCGCAGGCAACCTACAGCGGAGGAGATCTCAGCGGCGATTACCAGACGTGGTACGACAACGGCAACGTGAAGGAAAAAGGAACGTACGTCAACGGAAAGCAGAACGGACCGTGGGAAGCGTATTTCGACAACGGGAAAACAAAAGAAAAATCAACCTACGCTGTCGGACGTTACCAGGGCGACTTCATCGAATATTACGAAAACGGCCAGCTGAAAAGCAAAGGCGCGTACGATCACGGGAACGAAACCGGCGCATGGGTAGGTTATTACGACGACGGGAAAAAGAAATTCGAAGGCAAATACAAAGACGGGAGCAAGACCGGCAAATGGACAACGTGGGATTCCTACGGAAAGAAACAGGTGCAGAAATACTGATGCCGCATGCGCCGAACAAAAAAGAACAGGCCGGGACAAAATTTCCCGGCCTGTTTTTTTCTCTTTTTATTTTTTTCTCAGCGTGAGATAATGATCCGCTTCGTGAACTTGCTTCCGTCGATGGTTGCCATCTCCACGAAATAAAGTCCGGGCTGCTGGTCGGTGAGATCGATCTTGTCGGGGATCGGCTGGTCCGGTGTCGCAATATGCTGCTCAACCTGCGAGCCGAGCATGTTGTAAACCGTCAGGCTCACCAGCTGTGCGCTGTCGGCGCTCACCTTGATAATGCCGTCGGAAGGATTGGGATAAAGTCCAACCTGGTTGTCGTCTGTTTTTTTCGCTGCGGCAACCGAAGCCGTCTTCACGTTATCCGGCGCTTTTGAAGCATCCGCGGGCTTCACGGTCATGATCACGTTATCCGCGATGAAAACATTCGACAGGCGGAACGCGTCGACCCAGACACCGGAATTTTCATTGGCATTGACGGCCCTTACCGAAATGTATTTACCGCTGACCGGGGCCGTGAAACGCACGCTGATCTCCGTCCAGTCGTTACCGATGGATTTTGAAGAAACCGTATAGAAAACGGTTCCGCAGGAAGAATCCGCGTTGCTGACGCCGAGCTGCAGGTTGGGTGCGAACGAACGCAGGCGCGCCCAGAAATCGAGCGTATACTGCCCGCCTTTCGCGACAGGCGATGAAAGTTCCATCGTTATCGCTTCCGAACGCACGTCGCCCTGGACATTGGTAGCGAGCCCGACAAACCAGTTGCCGTCTTTCGCCGAACCGAAGCCGCAGTTGCTGCTCGCGATATCAGGCTGGCGGAAGCTGCCGAATGATTTCGTGTTCTTCACGTTCGCGTTGAAAACCGTCGGCGACGTGTTGATGAGACAGAGATTGCCGTTCTTCTCAAAACTTCCGTTGAGAAAATCCTGGCCGTTCACCAGCGCGGGAAGCGCGAGTGGCAATGCTACGGCTGCAATACGCAAGAAGTGGAGGTGTTTCATGGTGTGGGAGACTTCTTGTTGGTGAATACCTTGTTTTAGTATAACTCATCCCGTTAAAAAAAGTTACACCGGGCGGCTACTTCCCCAACCGATCAATCCGCATGCCACACCGGCATTATGTGATTAAGTCGCTAATCCTCAATGAAATTACTGTCCGGTCGCCCGGATAAAACAAAAACGGAAAAAGGTGTTAAAAATTGTACAGCCGCACCGCCGGTTTTTTCCTGAACGGATTCAGCTTGTTCCACCACGGAGATCTTCGCCACGGCGGATGAATTTCCGCCGGTTATTTCCGCGCCACGCATTCCATCCGCAATGGTTGGCGGGATCGGTGGGGATTCTCATTGCGTCACCCTGCCGTCATCAAAGTGATGGCGCAGCCCGTAAGTCCTCCCTCAAAAATTCCTATTTTGGCTACCGTTAATTTCCTGCAAACCCTCACATGATCCGGATCGGCGTTATTGGTTATGGTTACTGGGGCCCGAATCTCGTGCGGAACTTCAGCCAGCTGAACGACTGCGTCGTAAAAACGGTGGCGGACACGCGTCCCGGGAGACTGGAAGCCCTGCATAAGATCTATCCCTCCATTGCCGTTACCGCTGATTACAAAACCGTTCTCAGCGACGCGGAAATTGACGCGGTAGTCATCGCGGTACCGGTGTTCCTTCATTTTCCGGTGGCAAAAGAAGCGCTGGAAAAAGGCAAGCACGTGCTGATCGAAAAGCCGATGACGACTTCCGTTGCGCAGGCCGAAGAGCTGATCGCGCTGGCGGAAAAAAAACGCAGGACGCTGATGGTGGATCACACGTTCGTTTATACGGGCGTGGTGCAGAAAATAAAATCCGTCATCGCTTCAGGCGAGATCGGCGACCTCAACTATTTCGATTCCACGCGCATCAACCTCGGGCTTTTCCAGCACGACATCAACGTGCTCTGGGACCTTGCGCCCCACGATATCTCCATCCTGAACTTCCTCACCGGCGAAAAACCGGTTTCCGTTTCGGCAACGGGAATAAGCCACACCGGCAACGGCATCGAGAACATCGCTTACCTGACGTTGCATTACAGCAATAATTTCATTGCGCATTTTCACTGCTCGTGGACATCGCCCGTGAAGATCCGCAAGATCCTCATCGGCGGGAGCAGAAAAATGATCGTTTACGATGACGTCGAGCCCACGGAAAAGATCAAGATTTACGATACCGGCTATTCCATGCGCACCGACGAAGACAAGCACAAACTCCTTGTCGATTACCGCACCGGCGATATTTACATCCCGAAAACGGAGCAGCGGGAAGCCCTGCTCGGCGTCGCAGGCGATTTCGTTTCAGCCATCCGGGAAAACAGGCAGACGCTGGCCGGCGGAACAGCGGGACTGGAGGTCGTCCGTGTTCTCGAAGCGGCCGGGCGATCGCTGCGTGAAAAAGGAAAAGAGATCACACTATGAAAATCCTCAATACCGATTCGGACCGGCAGGCGCTGAAAGACGTGCGCGTCGGGGAGAACGTGAAGATCTTCAACTTCGTGAACGCTTACGGCTGCGAGATCGGCGACAACACGAAAGTGGGCTCGTTCGTCGAGATACAGAAAGGCGCTTCGATCGGGAAGAACTGCAAGATCTCGAGCCACACGTTCATCTGCGAAGGCGTGAAGATCGGCGACGATGTTTTTGTCGGCCACAACGTTTCTTTTATCAACGACAAATACCCGCAGGCCGTGAATGAATCCGGCGAGCTGCAGACGGAAGCCGACTGGAAAGTCGTTGAAACTTTCGTGGGGAACGGCGCATCGATCGGCACGAGCGCAACGATCCTCTGCGGCGTGCGCATCGGCGAAAAAGCGATCGTGGGCGCGGGCGCCGTCGTCACGCGTGATGTTCCGGCCAATGCCGTCGTTTACGGAAATCCCGCACGCATTCATGAAGCGAAAAAGTGAAATGGAAAAGCGCATCGATTTTCTCGATCTGAAAAAACAGTATGCGGATATCCGCGAAGAAGTGCTGCGCGCCATTGAGAACGTCTGCGAGAACACGGCTTTCTCTTCCGGCGTTTTTGTGACGCAGTTTGAAAATAATTTCGCTTCATTCCTCGGCGGAAACGTAAACGTGGCCGGCGTGAACAACGGTACGTCGGCGCTGCATCTCTGCATGCTCGCACTCGGCATCGGTCCTGGCGATGAAGTTATCGTTCCGGCGAACACATTCATCGCCAGCGCATGGGGTCCGTGCCATGCAGGCGCAACGCCCGTTTTCACCGACTGCGATCCGCTCACCTGGAACATCGACGTGAAGCAGGTGCGTGAGCGCATCACGAAAAAAACGCGCGCCATCATCGGTGTCCATTTGTACGGCCAGCCCTGCGAACTCGATGAATTGCGCAGCATCGCGCGGGAGAACAATCTTTTTCTCGTGGAAGACTGCGCTCAATCGCACGGCGCGAAATACAAGGGAAAAAGCACGGGCACGACCGGCGATATTTCCGCATTCAGCTTTTATCCCGGGAAAAATCTCGGCGCCTACGGGGAAGCCGGGGCTGTGGTCTCGCACGAAAAAACATACATCGACAAGGTGCGCATGCTCATCAACCAGGGTTCCGGAAAAAAATATTACCACGAAACCATCGGTTACAACATGCGCATGGACGGCATACAGGCGGCGGTGCTCGACGTGAAGCTGCGCCATCTTGCCGCGTGGACGAAACGCCGGCAGGCGATCGCAAAAATATACAGGGAAAACATCCGCAACCCGAAGATCCGCATGCAGGAAACACCGCCGTACGCAGAGCACGTTTATCATCTTTTCGTGATCACGTCGGACGATCGCGACGGGCTGATGAGCTACCTGAACGCCCATCACATTTTCCCGGGAATTCATTACCCTGTTCCCATTCATTTACAAAAAGCGTTCGCGCATCTCGGTTACCGCAAAGGCGATTTTCCCAATGCGGAATTTCTCGCGGAGCACTGTCTTTCCCTTCCTCTTTATCCCGAACTCAGTGACGATTCCGTTCAGTACGTGATCGAAAAACTCAACAGCTGGTGATGCCGGAAACCGGTCAATCCTGGAGCGTGCTTGTCTTCTGCTACAACGAAGCCGGAACGGTGAAGCAGGTAGCGGAATCCGTGCTGGATTTTTTCCATAAGATCCACTGCGATGATCACGAGATCATCATCGTCGACGACGGAAGCACGGACGGATCGGCTGCGATCATCGACACGTTTGCAAAAGAGCATCCTTCCGTGCGCGTCATCCGTCACGAGAAGAACCGCGGCATCGGGCAGGCCCTGCTGTCGGGTTATTTCGCCGCGACAAAAGAGAACATCACTGCTGTTCCGGCAGACGCGCAATTCGACGTGAACGAGCTGTCCGCTTTCCCGGAAGTGGAAAAAGGAACTTTCGTTTCGTTTTTCCGCAAGGAGAATACGGTGTATTCCCTCACGCGGAACATCCTTTCCTGGTTCAACAAAATGGTGAACCGGGTTTTTCTCGGCATAAAGCTCCGCGATGTGAACTGGGTGAAAATATTCAAGCGGGAAGAACTCGTGCAGCTCGACCTGAAGATGAAAAGCTCGCTCGTGGAAAGCGAGATCTGCTCGAAGCTCCTGATCCGGAACAACAAAGTGATCGAGACCCATTCCGTTTATCACCGGCGCAGATCGGGCGTGAGCAAAGGCGCCGGGGGCAAAGTGCTGCGCCAGGCGATGGCGGAAACGCTGAAGCTCATTTTTATCATTTCTTTGTACCGCTTTAAAAAATTCCCCGCGTGAAAAATCCATTCGGAAATTCTTTTTCGGATCAGTGGCTTCGCCGGGTATTTTTCGCGTGCGCCGCGGTGATGCTGCTCATCATGCTTTCCGTGAGCGGCCGTTACGGCGTTTGCTGGGACGAAAAAACGCAGAAGGATTACGGCGACAGCGTCCTGAATTTCTACACGAGCTTCGGAAAGGACACGGGGTACATCAACCGCCAGAACCACATTCACACCTACGGCGGTTTCGTGGAAGTGGTGTGTTCCGTCGCCACAAAAATTTCTTCAGCCGATCCGTACGACACGCGCCACTTCATCATCGCGTGGTTCGGTTTTTTCGCCATGCTGTTCGCCGGGCTCGTGGCGAAAGAGATCGCAGGGTGGAAAGCGGGAATAGTGTCGCTGCTCTTCGTCTTTCTCACGCCCGTCTTCTTCGGACATTCGATGTTCAACTCGAAGGACATTCCCTTTGCTGCGTGCTACACGGCGGGCATTTATTTCCTGATCCGCTTCCTGAAAGAACTGCCGTCGCCTTCCCGGAAATCGGTCATTTACCT
>DASTSF010000311.1:0-2493 GCA_035760825.1 Bacteroidia bacterium | reverse complement strand
AAGGTCACGGGCATTCCCATGACCGAAGAGCAGGCCGTGCGTTCGAAGGGCGATGCGTACAAAGAATACCAGCGCACGACAAGCGTGTTTGTGCCGTGGAGGAAGAAACACCAGGCATAACGGATCAACGCCGAAAAACCGAAACAGGGAAGCCCGTCATTGATGAACATAGATTCTCTCCTTGAAAAAAACCTCCTTCCCGACAGTGTCATACGCCCGGGGATTCGCCGCCTGCTGAAGGAACGCCTGCGCGATGAAAAAAAATCTTCTCCCGGCGAGCAGCAGGAACATTTCAATTCATTGCTGGAGGTCTGCCGGAATTCCCCGCTCGCCATAGAAACGCAAGCCGCGAACGAGCAGCACTATGAAGTGCCGACGGAATTTTACCTGCATTGCCTGGGCCCGAACCTCAAATACAGCAGCGCGTTTTACAGACCTGGCGTCACGTCGCTGGAACAGGCGGAGAAGGACATGCTCGCGCTCACCTGCCAACGCGCGGAACTGGAAAACGGAATGGAAATTCTCGAGCTCGGCTGCGGCTGGGGTTCGCTCACGCTGTGGATGGGAAAACATTTTCCGGGCGCGAAGATCACGGCTGTTTCCAACTCGCGAACGCAGAAAGAATTCATCGACGGTGAAGCGAAGAAAAGAGGCATTTCCAACATCACCATCATCACGGCCGACATGAACGTCTTCTCGACCGAAAAAAAATTCGACCGTGTCGTCTCGGTGGAAATGTTCGAGCACATGCGCAATCACGGACTGCTGCTGAAACGGATCTCGGGATGGATGAAGGACGATGCGAAGCTGTTCGTGCACATTTTCGTCCACCGCGATTATCTCTATTTTTTCGAAGTGAAGAACGAGAGAGACTGGATGTCGAAATATTTTTTCACGGGAGGAATGATGCCTTCCGATCATTATCTCTACTACTGGAACGATGACCTGCGCGTGAAAAAGCACTGGCGCGTTTCCGGTATCCATTATTCGAAAACATCGGAAGCCTGGCTCGCGAACATGGACGCAGAGAAAAAGAAAATTATCCCGCTTTTCGAAAAAACCTACGGGAAAAAGGAAGCGCGGAAATGGTGGGTGTACTGGCGTGTGTTCTTTATGGCCTGCGCGGAACTATGGGGTTATGCGGACGGCGGGGAATGGTTCGTGGGGCATTACCTGCTGGAAAAATAGCGCAGGAAAATCATCTCAAAAAAACATCGCTGAAATCCCGGGGGAAGAAACGGTCCGTGTTTCGGGAGATTGGGAATTGGGATGAACACGATTAGTTTCGGATACGCTCAAAACAGGTTCAAAGCTGCTTCGGTTTTCCGTCCGGATACCTGGCCCGCCGTGTGAATTTGATCAGCAGGCTCACATACATGTAAAGCAGGAAAGGAACGAGTGCGAAGCTGAGCCTGTTGAAATGCCACGCTTCCCTGAATTGCAGGTGGAGCATGTGCATCGTTGCCCGTGTAGTCCCGCAGCCGAAACATTCCCTGTTGAAAAAAATGACGGAAGGACAAATGGATTCTCCGTGGTCAAAATAGTCGGCGGGAAGAATTATAAGCACAATCGGTGTTATAATCATTCCCGCCACTAATACGATGAAGAAAACCCGGCGCATTGTTTTACCCGACCTCCTTGTTGACCTGGATAATTGCGTAAACGATTCCCGGGATGCAGAGGAGGAAGCCGAGAAGCAGGCAGATGATCACGCGCTTCACGTCCCAGTCGGTGGCAAGACCTACCGCAAGCCAGGGAATGAAAAAGCAGAGAACGATGAGAAGAGCTTTGTCGGGTCCGCCGTTCTTGGAGCTTTTTGCCGCCTTATTCACCAGCGTGTTCGCGTGCGAAGCCGCAGCATGCTGCACTTTCGCGGCAGTGTTACGGGCTGTAACTGTTTTCGCATTTCCGCTGCCGGCCGGTGTGAACGACCGCGCAGGTTTTACAGTTGCAACCGGCACCGGTACCGTGTTTGCAGCAGCAACGGCAGAGGAAGCCTGTTTCGGCTGAATGGAAACGGGAGTGACGGTTTCCTGCCTGGCGACCACAGCCTGCGTGGTGTTCGCATCCGTTTTCTTTGCCTGGTCAAACCATTCGATATGGTAGCCTTTCATGTAATGGCGCTTTTCCATCGAGCAGGAGCTGAAGGCAAAAACAAGCGCGAGGAACGCAGAGCCGAATAGGAGAATTTTTTTCATAGAAAGTTAGATTAGTGGGTTAATTTTTTTGGTCAGGACAATATATGCAGTTTCAGGGAAAAGAGCGGTCTTTTAACAAAGCGTTTGCACAACTATTAGAATCAAATTAAAAAAAAGGGCGCCTACTACTTTTTTGCGATGTCCGTGTACCTGTTTTCTTCCCACATTTGCGCGATCCGTATGACGAAAAAATACTTACCCTTACTTTTCCTTCTTGCGCTCGTTTTTCATTCCTGCAAAAAGGACGAGAAATTCCTCTGGCGCAATACCGGCGTATGGGAAATACAGTCCATGC
>DASTSF010000310.1:0-5298 GCA_035760825.1 Bacteroidia bacterium | reverse complement strand
GCGTGACGAGCGTGTACGGCGCGCCCTGGCTGGCGAGAAAAATTCCGCCGTCCCCGTCCATGTAATTCCAGTCGACGCCTGCATCGGTCACCGCCGGCGGGTTGATCGGGTAATAATATTTCAGCGTGTACGCCTGCTGCGGAGGCTGGTAGGCCAGCGGCTGGAGTCCCATGTTGCCGATGTTGTTCTCGATCCCGCTCGTGTAATTGCTGAATGAAGTTCCGGAGTAAGATTGAAAATTGACGGTGATGGAAGAGTCGACGCGGTTGAGAATGATCTCAAACGTGTTCGAGCTGGCCTGGTTGTAATAAGGCGGGTTCGCGTCCCAGTACGGAACGTTCTGGTATTCCACGACAAAGCTGTCGGGCAGCGATTTGTAAAAAACTTTCCCGGGATTCGTCGGGTCGAGAAACGTGAGGTCGGAAACAATGCCGCCGATGTAATTGTTCACGCCTGTCGGATCGGGAATGGAAGGGAAATTCGCCGCAAGATTTCCCGGGCCGAATTCGACATAGCCGTTCGAACCGATCCACACTTTGCTTTCCTGGTACCAGTAATACCTGAACTGGAAACCGATCTGGATGGGACCGACGAAGTTGTCGTCGCCGAGCCCGTTCACCTGCGTTCCTGTCGTTGAAATTTCATACCACTGGTAAGCGGGACCGCCCGGTTCGTTGTTGTCTTTCCACGTATAACCGAATGCGTCGGGTCCGCCTGAATTCGCAGCACATGACAATGAAAGCAGGAGAAATCCCGCCGGTAAAAATTTTCTCATGAAGGTCGACTTAACCGACTACTATATTACAAAAAAAAGGGGCGGAAAGATCGCATCTTCATGCGTACTGAGGCGTTCAGCGAACGCGTTCTTTCAGCTCGGCCGGCTTTTTGCGCAGGATGCGTCGCACGAGCCAGAGCAGGAAGCGCGGGGGATATTTATAGCCTTTGGCAGAAAGGCGCTTGCCCATGTCCGCATAGTCTTCGTCTTTCGCAGGCAGATTGGTGTTCAGCCCGTCGACATAACGGTTGTACATGCAGAACGCGGCCGCGACGAGCACGGTGTCATGGATCTCTTCGTCGGTCGCCCCTGCTTTTTTCGCGTCTTCGATCAGGGCGGGTGTGACTTCCCTTCCGCTGATCTGCACTTTCCCGGCAATGCGCAGGAGCTTTTTCATTTTGTCGGAAACGGGGGCCGTGTCGATATCACCGACCACGCAGGCCACGGCTTTTCCTTCGTCGCCGAGGTGTGAATTGGCCGATGCCGCGTGCGACTTGTGGCAGAACTCACAGTTGTTCAGGTTCGAAACGTAGGCAGCGATCAGCTCGCGCTCACCGGAGGTGAGGGGAGAAGGTCCTTTCAGGATCGTATGTGCAAGATGCGACAATGCGTTGCCGGTAGGGCCTTTGTAAAACAGCAGCTCTACAATTCCGGCCTGCGGGATATTGGTCTTGATGTACGTCATGGGAACGGGTTGTTTGTAAACAAATGTATCCAAAAGAAAAATCTTCCCGCCGCTTTCACGGTCTGGCGTCTCTTCTCCCGCGTTCCCGTATTTACATCTCTGACCATTTCCCTGTATATTTTTCGATATTTGCATGGCTCACCCCGAACGCAGTTGTTTATGATCGTGAAAAAAAGTCCGGATGCCCTGCTGCGCGGAGCGCGAATGTTTTTTGCCTGCTTGCTCTTGCTGGTGTTCGTCCCTTTCCGTGGCGTTTCGCAGGAACCGGATACGAACAAGATCAATGAAGTGTTTGCGAAGATATGGCCGATGCATTACCGCAACATGGATTCGGCGATGATGCTTTCCGGGTATTGTTACCAGCAGGCGCTCCAGACCAAAAACAAACTGTTCATTCTCCGCACGCAGCACATGGTGGGTGTGCTCGACCAGGAAGCGGGTAATTACAACGGGTCGATCCTTTTTCTTGATTCGGCGATCACGCTGGCGCAGGAACTGAAAGATGAAAAACGGCTGGGACATCTCTACAATTCCATCGGGATGAGCTATTACCTCGCGGGGAATTATTCGAAGGGAATGGAATATGTGATCATGTCGGCGAAGCTGAAAGAAAAGATCGGGGATGTGCCGGGAACGATCACCACTTACCTGAATATTTCCGCGTTGTACGAAGAGCAGAACGATACGGCAAACGCGAGAAAATATGCGCAGCAGGCGTACGATGTATGCGGGAGATCGGGAACAGCTGATCTTCTCCCGGAAGTGAACGACGCCATGGGAAAAGCATTGCTGTCATGCGGCGACACGGTGCGCGGAAAAGCTTATCTCCTCAAAGCGCTCGACGAAGCGAAAAAAACGAACACGCCGCTGAAATCGGTCACCACGCTCGAAAATCTTTCCACGCTTGCGCTTTCCCGCGGGGATACGGCTGAAGCGCGCAAATACATTCTCGCGTTCGAGGATGCCTGCGGCCGCACGCAGGACAAGATGCACCTTACCGGGCTTTACGCGGCGTATGCAAAATATTTCTGGCTGAAAAAGAATTACCACATGTCGGAAAAATACAGCCGCATCGCCATCGGTCTTGCCGGGAAAGAAAAGCCGGAAGTGCAGGCGGCGATGTACGATGTTTACGCAAAGGCGCTCGTCGCGCAGAATAAAACCGTGGAAGCCATTTCTGCGCTCGAACGACTTTCCGCACTGAAGGATTCCGCCAGCGAGATCAGCATGAAAATGGCGGCGCGCCGCATCAGCGAGGAATACGAAAGCCAGAAGAATGCAAACGAGATCCGCCACCTCAACGAAACACAGAAACAGAACGAGGCGGAGCTGGAACGTAAGAATGAGCTCATCGCCGTCGTGGTGCCGGGCCTTGTGCTGATTTCGGTCTTCGCTTTTCTCCTGTTCCGCGTTTACCGCCGCGACAAAAGGAACATCAACCTGCTCCAGCTGAAAAACAAGGAGATCGAGATCAAGAACAACATCATCTCCAGCCGTAACAAAGACATATCCGACAGCATCAGCTACGCCCGCCGCATCCAGGATGCCCTGCTCGGCGACCTGAAAACGAAAGACGTTCTTTTCGGGGAAGCTTCTTCGTTTGTGCTCTACAAACCGAAAGATATTCTCTCCGGCGATTTTTACTGGTTCGGTGAAAAAGACGGCAGGAAGATCGTGGCGGCAGCGGATTGCACGGGACACGGAATTCCCGGTGCGCTGCTCAGCATCGCCTGCAGCTCTTTCCTCGATGATATCATCAGCCACAAGGGCGTTACCGATCCTGCGGAAATTCTCAGCGAGCTGCGTTACACGGTCATCAAAGCGTTGAAGCAAACGGGTGCGCAGGGCGAAACGAAAGACGGGATGGACATTGCGCTCATCAGCATCGATGAAAAAAACAGGATGGTGAATTTCGCAGGCGCTAACAATTCACTTTGCATCGTCAGGAAAAACAACGGCGAAAAGACGATCGAAAAGATCGACGGCGACCGCCGCACAGTGGGATATCATCTCGGCCGCGGACTTCCCTTCACCGGTCACAGCTTTTCTTACGGAACAGGTGATTTTTTGTACCTCTTCACCGATGGTTATTGCGACCAGTTCGGGGGAACGGAAAACAAGAAGTTCCGAAAAAAATCATTGATGGATATCCTGCTTTCGATCGCGGACCTTCCCATGGACAGGCAGGAAGAAGCTTTGCTGAAAGCGCATCTCGAATGGAAAGGGGAAGAGGAACAGACCGACGATATGCTCGTGATCGGCGTGCGGATGAATTGAATTTTTGGATGCGACCGAAATGAAGTGAGCAAAAAAAATCCCGGCATGACCGGGATTTTTTTTCAGCGGACAGGATTTATCCGAGATATGTCTTCAGCAGTTTGCTGCGTGACGTATGCTTGAGACGGCGGATCGCTTTTTCCTTGATCTGGCGCACGCGCTCGCGGGTGAGGTCGAAACGTTCGCCGATCTCTTCCAGTGTCATCGCGTGTTCGCCGTTGAGGCCGAAATAAAGCCGCACGACATCCGCTTCACGCGTGGTAAGCGTGGACAACGCGCGTTCGATCTCTTTCCGCAGCGATTCGTTGATGAGCGTGTTCTCCGGGCTCGGCGTATCGTCGCTTTGCATCACGTCGTACATGTTGCTCGTGTTCTCGTCACCGGAGGCGAGAGGCGCATCCATGGAAACGTGGCGTCCTGTATTGCGCAGCGCTTCGCGGATATCTTCCGGCGAAAGTTCCAGCGCAGCGGCGATCTCGTCCGCATTCGGCTCGCGTTCGAATTCCTGCTCCAGCTTCGCGAACGTCTTGTTGATCTTGTTGATCGAACCGATCTTGTTCAGCGGAAGGCGCACAATGCGCGACTGTTCGGCCAGGGCCTGCAGGATCGACTGGCGGATCCACCACACGGCATAGGAAATGAATTTGAATCCGCGTGTTTCATCGAAACGCTGCGCAGCCTTGATCAGGCCGAGGTTGCCTTCGTTGATAAGATCCGGCAGGCTCAGTCCCTGGTTCTGGTACTGTTTGGAAACAGAAACCACGAAACGCAGGTTGGCGTTGACCATTTTGGCCAGCGCGTACTGGTCGCCCTGTTTGATCTTTCGCGCAAGATCTACTTCTTCTTCGGCGGTGATAAGATCCACACGCCCTATTTCCTGCAGGTATTTGTCAAGAGACGCGGTTTCCCGGTTGGTGACCTGCTTCGAAATTTTTAATTGACGCATCATATGGGTTTGACGGGTATTTAGTGTTTCATTAACGGTTTGTTGTGTGTGAGTCTTAAGCCTTAACGTATACGCTGTTAAAAGGTTACACGTTGTCAGGAAACTGTTAAAAAGTCGAAAGTTTCCCTTTTTTCGCCCTTGTTGGGTTATACGGAAACGATCGTGTTCAGTTCCGTTCAAATTCCACGAAACGGAGGGTGTGAAGCAGTGCGGCAAAGGCATCCCATGTTTTTTTTGACGGCGCCTCCACGTGGATATGGTAAAAGATATTCCGGGCACAGCCGAAATAATCGGTAATGCGTGGAAAATCTTCCTGCGGCGACTGGACGGAAACGGAATAAAATGTTCTTCCGTCAAAACGGTCCGTTCCCCGGCCCAGGCGGCAGTGTTTCCACGACAAAAGCGTGTCGAGGTCATGATCCTGGCAGAATGCTTCCGCGAGCTCGCGGTGAACGAACCACCTCGTTTCGGATGTATCGCCGGGATGCAGCGTGATCGCGTTGAAAAGAATGCGGCCCGGACGGATCGTTTCATTCACAGAAACCGGGACGCCCATGATGGTGCAGGTTCTCGTCTCTTTTTCGGGCCGGATGCCATACAGGGCCGGCGGAACCG
>DASTSF010000309.1:0-4510 GCA_035760825.1 Bacteroidia bacterium | reverse complement strand
ACGACCAGTCTAATTCAAAAGGCGACAAGTCTCTTACCGGAAGCTGGGAAGAGAAAGGTTCCGATGATTACGAGTGGAAAGTCACCCTCGATGACAACATGTACCGTATCGAGAAAACCAACACGAAGGACGGAGGCGATCCCACCGTTTACAAAGGATACCTTTCCGATGTAGGCGGCTCTACCTGGATGAACGTCTATGAGCTGGATGATTACAGCAGCTCTTCCGACCGCAAGTATTACATCTACAAAGTGGAGAAGAAAGGCGATGACGCCGACCGTGTGAAGATGCGCGCAATGACCGACAACGTAACGGAGGAATTCGAAACGTCTGCCGACCTGAAAGCGTTCATCAAGAAGTACATGGATCTTTCCTTCTTCTACAACAAGGACGACGAGAAGACGTTCTACAAGAACGACTGATCATTCTTTTCGGAAAACAAAAAACCCGGACGACTTCCCGCCCGGGTTTTTTTATTGAACTGATCCGCGTCTTTATTTTCCTTTGAAAGCCGCTTTCCGTTTTTCCATGAACGCGGAAGAACCTTCCTTGAAATCTTCCGTCCCGCAGCAGCGCCCGAAGGATTCCACTTCGAATGCGTAGCCGTCCACACCGTCCTTGTAATGCGCATCCACGCATTTCACGATCTCCGAAACGGCGAACGGCGCCTTGGTGAATATCTTGAGCAGGATCTCGCGGCATTTGGGAATAAGCTGATCGTTCGGAACGAGATAGTTGACAAGCCCGACACGGTACGCGTCTTTGGCGTCCACGATGTCGCCGGTCATGAGCAGCTCCGTCGCTCTTCCGCGCCCGATGTGCATGGTGAGACGCTGCGTGCCGCCGTAGCCCGGGATAAGACCGAGGCTCACTTCCGGCTGACCGAACTTCGCGTTCTCTGCCGCAATGCGCATGTGGCACGCCATGGCCAGCTCGCATCCGCCGCCGAGCGCAAACCCGTTGACCGCCGCGATCACCGGTTTCGGGAACAGCTCGATGCTGCGGAAGATCTCCTGCCCGTTCTCTGCAAAGTCGGCGCCTTCTTTCGGACCGAGTCCTGCGAACTCGGAAATGTCTGCACCGGCCACGAACGCTTTCGGTCCCGAGCCGGTGATGATGATGCCTTTTACGTCCGCCGATTTTTTCGCTTCGCCCATTGCCGAGCGCAGCTCAGACAACGTGGTTTTGTTGAGCGCATTGAGCTTGTCGGGGCGGTTGATGGTGATCGTCAGTATGCCCTCTTCGAGATTGACCAGGAGGTTTTGAAATTCCATTTCAGAAACTGTTGCGACGGTATCGTCGGTTTGTGATTGATTCATTGCTTGAATTTTGTGACCGGTAAAATTAATCATCCGCAGGAGGAATTCTTTGTGCGGATGCAGACGTACGTGTCAAAGTTTTAAAAAGTTTTGCCCAAAAAAACGCAAAAGAAAAGCCCCGGAATAACCGGGGCCCTGTCTTGTGCAAACGAGAGCGGTTATTTCGCCGCTGCGGTTTTGTTCACTTTGAATGAATTGATCACGCCATCGAACTCGTCGCTGTTCTTGTCTTTGTCGGAATCTTTCGTCCATTCCATCAGCATGTACATGTTGTCGGGTCCTTCGATGAAGGCGACTTTGTACCAGATGTCGGACTGGATGCCTTCCACGTTGCCGGTGAAATCAGCGATCTCGGCATCGAGGCCGTTGATCTTCGCGGCTTTCAGGACGGGGTCCGATTTCATCGTGATGTGATCTTTCATGGATTTCAGCTGCACCTCACGGTAATTTTTTTCAGCCGTTTTCGTGGAGTCGTATTCGCCGATCTCCTTGAACGTATTGATAAAATCATCTTTCGATTCATCGATCACGATCACGTAGAATTCACGGATGGGATCCTGGTACTGCAGCGACGCGTCGTCATTCAGATCGGTGGCCACAACGAGGTGTTTCGGAATGTCAACGGAATAATCTTTCACGGTGACAGTCTGGTATTCTACTTTCCCCTTGCAGGAAAATGCAACGATGCCGATGAATGCCATCGAAGCAACGAAAAGTCGGGAGTTCCGGGCGAACATAGTGGATGGTTTTGGTGTGTACAGATTTGTTTCGGGCGCAAGGTAGCGCAAATAGGACGTTTGCCAAAGCCGCCACTGAAATTCAGCGCGGAAACCGCCTATTATACCGTTTTACGGTACCGGAAAACCGCGAGCACGTTGACGGTAATGCCGTAACCAAGGATAAAAAAGAGGAAAGGACTGATCTCTTTCAGCCCCGCGCCTTTCAGCAGCACGAGGCGGTTCACGGCAACGAGGTATTTCATCGGGTTGATCACATCCACTTTCTGCGCCCAGGCGGGCATGTTCTCGACTGGCGTGAAAAACCCGCTCATGAGAATGAAAACAAGCACGAAAAAGAACGCCACGAACATCGCCTGCTGCTGCGTATCGACCAGCGTGGAAATGAACAGCCCGATGCCGAGCATCACGGGAAGGTACACGGCCAGGAACAGTTCCAGCACCAGCGGGTTCCCGACGAACGGAACATGGAAAATGAGAATGCCCGCCGTTATGCCGACCCAGAAAATGATGTGTCCCATCACCCAGAACGGGATGAGCTTGCCGAGAATGAACTGGTATTTTTTCACCGGCGTTACGTTCAGCTGCTCGATCGTGCCGATCTCTTTTTCACGCACGATGTTCATTGCCGAAACGATCATGATCAGCAGGGAAACCATCACGGCGAGAATGCCCGGCACCATGAGCGTTTTGTAATTCAGCAGCGGGTTGTACCAGTTGGAAACGGCGGCCGCGAGCGTGTAATAGCTCTGCGGCTGCAGCGTGCTTCCCGTTTCCGCGCGGATGCGCTCGTTGTAATCGCCGATGATCGTCAGTGCGTACGCGGCGCTCACGCCGGCCTTCTGGCTGTTCACGGCATTGAGGCGCACGGAGACAGGCGCGTAGTTCAGCCGCGTGAGGTCGCGTCCGAAGTGCGCCGGAAATTCCAGCACGATGTCGGCCTGGTCGCGCTGCATCATTTCGAACGCATCTTTCGCATTGGTTGCGTAGCCGGCCAGCTCGAAAAATCCCGAGGAGGTGAACGACTGCACCAGCTGCCGCGATTCCACGCTGTGGTCGTTGTCCACCACCGCCAGCTGCAGGTGGCGGATCTCGAAATTCGCCGCGAACGAAAGCACGATCACCTGCACGACGGGGAGGATCGTCAGCATGGGCAGCATCTGCTTGTTGCGCCGCACCTGGATGATCTCCTTGCGTATGATGTGCAGGATGTTCTTCATGCGGTCAGGCGGTTTTTGATGCGGCGCAGGCTGACGAACAGGAAAAAGAGCGTGAAGCCCAGCATGATCAGCGTGGGCTGCCAGAGCATCTTTATTCCGCTGCCTTTGATCATCACGCCCTTGAGAATGATGATGAAATATTTTGCGGGCATGATGTACGACAATCCCTGCAGCACCACCGGCATGTTCTCCACCGGGAAAACAAACCCGGAAAGCAGCATCGTCGGCATCATCAGCGCGAGCATCGAAGCGAACATCGCCGTCTGCTGCGTATTGGCGACCGACGAAATGAGAATGCCCAGCGAAAGCGCCAGCGTGATGTAGAGAATGCACTCGAGGCCCAGCGTGAGGAAATTCCCGTTCATCGGCATCCCGAAAATGAAAAATCCCATCAGCAGGATGATCGTGCAGTTGATGATGGAAAGCACGAGATACGGAAGCACTTTCCCGATGATGATCTGCAGCGGCTTCAGCGGGGAGATCATCAGGATCTCCATCGTGCCCATTTCTTTTTCGCGTGCGATGGTGATGGACGTAAGCATCGCCGAGATCAGGATCATCACGATCGAGATCACGCCGGGAATGAACATGTAAACGGATTTCAGCTCGGGATTGAACGTCATGCGCACCTGCGGAACGATCTGCATGTCCGGCTGCACGCCAGGGTTGATCTCTGTTTCGTACGAACGGATGATCGACTGCGCATAGCTCGTGAGCGTGCTGGCCATGTTGATGTCGGTGGCGTCGGCGACGATCTCCACTTCTGCTTTTTGTCCGTGATACAGCTTCCCGCTGAAATTCCCGGGGATGACGAACGCCATTTTTATTTTCCCCTGCCGGAATGCGGCATCGATCTCGTTCTCGGTTTTCAGGTAGTCGTCGATGTGGAAATAACCCGAAGAGGAAATGCGGCTGAGCAGCGTCGTGCTCGCGTCATCGCGGGAATTGTCGAGCACGGCCACGGGAACGTCTTTGATGTCATTGCTGAGTACGTACCCGAAGAGCGTCACCTGCGCGACGGGAATGCCGAACAGGATCAGCAGCGTCCGCCCGTCACGGATGATGTGCAGGAACTCTTTGCGTACGAATGCGAGGAACTGTTTCATTTCCGGGATGAAAAAGTATAAGCGGTGTTTATTGTCCGGTCTTTTTTCATTTGGCGCCTGTCATTTTTATTTGGTCGATGTTCCGCGCGCCAGGTGCCGGAACACTTCATCCATTGTTTCCGCCTCGT
>DASTSF010000308.1:0-5229 GCA_035760825.1 Bacteroidia bacterium | reverse complement strand
AATTAGACCAACAATACTATTCCTTCGACAAAAAATAAATATTCCATTCTTAAGGCCTGTTTATTATAGATAAACCACGGTATTCCGGGCGTCTTTTGTTGAAACTGAAATGAAAACAGGAGGAACAATTACCGGATAAGGCTTACGCCACCGATGAGAAGGTACTGCTGATGCATGTTATCCGTGTACCTGATCTTGTAAACGTATTCATCCAGCTGGCACATCTTGCCGGTATTTTTCCAGCAGCCGTTCCAGCCCACGTTCGGGTCTGACGTTTCAAAAACAAGATTTCCCCAGCGGTCGAAGATCATCATGGAATAACCATCGCTCAGGATATTGGTGAACTCCGGCCTGAAGACTTCATTGTTGCCGTTGCCGTTCGGTGTGAACGCATTGGGCACGTAGAACGTATGAAAATCATTTACGGTGATGGTTACGTAAGCGGTGTCCGAACAGCCGGAATCGTTTTGCGCAATGAGATAAACCGGGTAAACGCCGGGGAAATCGTACGTGTGGTTTTCTTCGAACACAGTGGATGATGTGCTGTCGCCGTACGACCAGTACCAGGAAGTTGCGCCGGTCGACTGGTTGTCGAATGTCACCACCGGGTTGAGGATATCCGTGAAGGAAGGCGTTGCAGTGATCAGCGCAACGGGCTGCGCAAATGTTTTGATCATGCACGGATATGTCTGCGTAACGGAACATCCGGGCGGAACAGTAACGGTCAGGCTCACGTTGTGGCAGCCGGCTGAAGTAAATGTGTACGATGGTTCTGCGGCAGTCGACGTGGCGCCGTTGTCGTCAAAATCCCAGAGGAATGTTGCGTTTCCGAAACCGGTGGTGTCGATCGTGAAATGAACGGACAGCGGGGAACATCCGTATGTGGTGTCAGCCGTGAATGAAATAACCGGCACAGGCTGAACAACGACATTGAAATCGGTGGTCGCTGTTTGTCCGCAGGCGTCCGTTGCGGTTACGGTGTAGTCGGTCGTGGCGACCGGAGAAACGTTCGCGGAAGATCCGTTGATATTTCCGGGTGTCCACACATAGGAATAAGGACCGTTCCCGCCGGACGCATTTGCATTCAGCACGGTTCCTCCGCCCGAGCAGACGGGACTTGTTCCTGCTGCAGTCACAGAAAGCGGTCCGGCAACTGTAATTGTGAATAGCAGCGGTCCGGCCGTGCAGCCCGTTCCGTCTGTTATGTTCAACGTATACGTGGTTGTTGCAGCAGGCGAAACAGTAACGCTTGCCTGGTTCGGTAACCCGTTGCTCCATGTGTAGGTCACGGGAGGATTTCCACCGATGACATTCGCCGTCATTGTAGCCTGTTGTCCCGGGCAGATCGTGTCATCACCTGAAGTGGTGGCGGAAAGTGAATTGTTGGAATTTACGTGTATCGTATCCTGCGCGCTGCAGCCGGTCGACTGGTCCGTGATCGTCACGGTGTAAACTCCGGCAGCGAGATTGTTCGCGGAATTCGTGCTGCTTACGTTCGGACTCCACACATACGTGAAAGGTCCGGTCCCGTTAGGTGTAACGGTTGCCGTTCCGTTGTTTCCTCCACAGCTTGTCGGTGTGGATGCGTTGGTATATGAAAATGATCCGACGGTGAAAGGAAGCGACGCCGGGTAAATCGCGATGTTTCCGCAAAGGTCTGTTACCGGTCCGACAAGATTTGCCGTGAACGATCCCGAACCGGAGATCGCCGGCGAGATCGTTAGCGTGTAGGTGTTGTCGTACGTCGCGCCCTGTGCGCACGCGGGAGAGTTGACGGCCGTGACAGTGAACGGTCCCCCGGGCCCGGTGAAGGAAAAATCGCTTGCCTGCACTGTATTGCACAGGATATTTTCCGAGAATGTCACGGTCAGCGTGTTCCCTCCGCAGCCCGGGTTTGTAACGCTGAGTATCTGCGGCGGCGTCTGGTCGAAGATGGTCGCAGTGGATGCGCCGAAATCGATCGTGTACCCATTCTGTGTGGAGGAATAATTGCTCACGTTCACCACGTACGTTTGCCCGGCGACAACCGGCACGACGGCATTGTAAGGTGTTCCGCCGGCATTCTGCGAGGAGAAAGAAGAACCGCCGTTCGGCCCGGTCGATCCCGATGTTCCCGAAAAATTGCAGCTCACCTCGAGCGCAGGATTGGAAAAAATATCCGAGCAGTTGTTGTTCGTGAGGTTGTACACGGCCCAGTCGTAGTCGTCCGCGCTGTTGTTCGGTGTGATCAGGAAGTTCAGGTTGCCGCTTTGCTGCACGGTGAACGTATACCAGACGTCATTCAGCTCGCCGCTGCCAAGACAGGAGGAAGAATTGTTGATCTCGTTCTGGATATTCCCTTCGCCGCTGTAGGAATTGGTTGTCGAATAAACGTTCTGGCAGATCGGGATCGCATCGAGGCAATCCTGGTTGTTGGGTGTCTGCGCATGAAGCGATCCCGCTGCAAGCAACAGGGTGATGAGCAAGGAGGCGAAGGGATGGGGTAATTTCATGCTGCGCAAAATTAGACTAAATAGCGATGACACGGTATTAGTTTGACAGGTGGCCGAAAAAATCATGCCACAGGGAAGTGTGAAGTCATACTATTTCTAATTTTACCGTTCTGAACGTCAACTCAATTTACAACCGCATAAAAACAACGCAAATGAAAGTTACCGTAGTAGGTGCCGGAAACGTGGGCGCCACCTGTGCAGATGTGATTGCACACAAAGAACTCGCCAACGAGGTCATTCTGCTGGACATCAAGCCGAATTTCGCAGAAGGGAAAGCGCTCGATATCTGGGAAACTTCGCCGATCAATCTTTACGACACACGCGTGAAAGGCTCGACGGAAGATTACAGCAAAACAGCGAACTCCGACGTGGTGGTGATCACTTCCGGTCTGCCCCGCAAACCCGGCATGAGCCGTGATGATCTTATTTCCACGAACGCTGCGATCGTAAAAACGGTAACTGAAAATGTGATCAGGCATTCGCCCAACGCCATCATCATCATCGTGTCAAATCCGCTCGACGTGATGACGTACTGCGCGTATCTCACCGCGAAGGTCGATTCCAGCCGCGTGTTCGGCATGGCCGGAATTCTCGACACCGCACGTTACCGCGCTTTCCTCGCGGAAGCGCTCAACTGCTCACCGAAAGATATCCAGGCGGTGCTCATGGGCGGGCATGGCGACACGATGGTGCCGCTGCCGCGTTATACTACTGTCGGCGGAATTCCCGTAACGGAGCTCATCGGCAAGGCGGAGCTCGACGCGATCGTCGAACGCACGAAAAAAGGCGGCGGCGAGATCGTCAACCTGCTCGGCACTTCCGCATGGTATGCGCCCGGTGCTGCGGCAGCGCAAATGGTCGAAGCCGTGCTGCGCGACCAGAAACGCATTTTCCCCGTCTGCGCATGGCTCAACGGTGAATACGGGCTGAAGAATGTTTACCTCGGCGTTCCCGTGAAGCTCGGAAGAAAAGGCATCGAGCAGATCATCGAGCTCAAGCTGAACGCAGATGAGATGGCGCTTGTCAACGACTCTGCAAAAGCGGTAAAGGAAGTGATGAGCGTCCTCGACGGAATGAACATCATGGCGTAATTAGTTCACGAAAAAAACGGAAGAAGGTTGGATCATTTCCAACCTTCTTTTTTAAAAAGGAAAAGATGAAAGTACACATCCCGATCAGGTTGCTGCGCATTGAAGGCGACGGATTCCATCTCCTCGCGAAAATCAGGATCAACGGAAAAAACGCAGATGTCATCCTGGATACCGGCGCGTCGAAAACCGTTTTCGATAAAACACAGGTGCTCGCTTTCGTGAAAGAGGAAAAGCTGAACGAGAACGAACGTCTTTCCACCGGGCTGGGAACTGCTTCCATGCAAAGCCACACGCTGGTGATCCGGAAGATCGAAATGGGAAAGATCATCCTGGAAAATTACAACAGCGTGATCCTCGATCTCAGTCACGTCAACCAGACGTATTCCGCGCTCGGGCTGAAACAGATCGTCGGGGTGATCGGCAGCGATCTTTTTGCAGAATTCAAAGCGCTGATCGATTACGGGAAAAAAGAGCTTCTGCTCACGGTGACTCCGCAGAAAAAAGCGAAGAAGAAAGCCGCGCCGAAACGCCCGGTGAAGAAAAAGAAAAAGCCGGCGCCGAAAAAGAAAAAATGATCCTGTGCAGCGTTACCGCGCCACAGTAAATTTCGAAGTCTCTTTCCCGTTTTCCGTTCTCAGCACGAGCAGGTAATTACCGGCAGCGAGCGCGCTCACGTCGATGTCCATCCTGCTTTTTCCTTCGAATGTTTTTCCATCGCACACGTTCATCACGGTTCTTCCGCTGAGATCGGTGATCGTCACGTTCGCGTTTTGCGCTGTTCCGAAATCGAGTGTTATGCTGAGCGAGCCGGACGACGGGTTAGGATAAACGGAAGAAATGTGGTGGTTGTTCACCGCCACAGGTTCCGCCACTCCGCTGAACGTCGCCCACTGGATGGTTGCGCAGTAAATGTTGCAGTCGCCGTCGTTGGTGCGGCCGTCCGTCCACACGGGAATCGCGTATGCGCCCGTTGCGACGATCTGTGTGTATTCGCCGATGCCGAATCCGTTGTTCTGCGCACCGATCGTTGAAAAATCAGTGGGTGTATTCGTGATCTGCTGGTTGCCCTGGAACGTTTGTCCGCCGTCGGACGAATACGCAAAATAATAGTGCGTCGTTTTGTTGTTGACAGGATCCGTGCGGCGGTCATACCACGAAAGCAGGACGACGCCGTTCCCGTTCATCGTTATCGCCGAATAAAAATTATCCGCAGCGGTTGCCGTGTCGTTATTGATGATCACCGGTGAGGACCAGGTCGCGCCTCCATCCGTGGAGCGTGAAAAATAAATATCAAGTCCCGCCGTTGCTGCGGAAGTGGTCCCGTTCGCAGTCCATGTTGCGTAAAGATTATTTGCATTCGGACCGGAAGAGTTGTCGCAGGCAAGATGCTGGCAGGGATAAAAACGCGTGGGATCTATACCGACGATATTCGCATTCGGCTGGTCGCCGCTGAAGCCCGGGACATGCGCATCGGAAATTTTCACCGGTGTGCTGAATGTCATTCCTCCATCCGTGGAAACAGAATGCCATACAGCGTAATTCACGCTGTCCTTCGATCCGAAAAATGAAACGTGCACGTAACCGTTGTTGTCAACAACGATATCGGTGAACTGAACGCTTGTGAAGCTATTGTCGGAAACAATTCC
>DASTSF010000307.1:0-3231 GCA_035760825.1 Bacteroidia bacterium | reverse complement strand
CATACAGGGCCGGCGGAACCGGGTCCATGCCTGCCTCCATGTGGGCGACGGCATCTTTCATGTTATCAAGGGAGGAGATTTCCTGCCCGGAAGCATCCAGCATGAAAAGCTCGAGGCTGTCCCGCCACATAATTTCCCATTCCTGGTCGGCGCAGTAATAAGCGCCATTGCGCGGTTGCGGCTTTTCGTGATGGCAGGAAGAAGAAAAGATCAGCAGGATCGCAACGGAGAATCGGAAAGCAGGTTTCATCGGAACGGGGTTATGCAAAACTAAAAATCCCGCTCATTGCTGAACGGGATTTTCATGATCACCGGAAATTATTACTGGTTTCCGTTGTTATCGTGATGCGGCGCATCATGATGCGGTTTGTCGTGGTGCTGCTTCGGCTTGTCGTGGTGACGTTTCTCGCCCTGCTGGCGGGGAGGACGTTCCTGGAAGCCTTCCGGTTTCGGAAGAAGCACTTTGCGCGAGAGGCGGAATTTGCCCGTTTTGGGATCAACTTCCACCAGCTTCACCTGGATGACATCGCCTTCTTTGAGCACGCCTTCCATGGTTTCAAGCCTGCGCCATTCGATCTCCGAAATGTGCAGCAGGCCGTCTTTGCCGGGAAGGAATTCCACGAACGCGCCGAAAGGCATGATGCTTTTCACTTTGCCTTCGTACACTTCGCCCACTTCCGGGACCGCGGTGATTCCCTTGATGCGCGCCACTGCACGATCGATGGAATCCTTGTTCTCGGAAACGATGTCGACGATGCCCTGTTCGCCTTTTTCTTCGATGACGATGGTCGTGCCGGTTTCGCGCTGGATCTCCTGGATAATCTTTCCGCCGGGCCCGATAACGGCGCCGATGTATTCGCGCGGGATGGTGAGCTGCACGAGACGCGGTGCGTGGTTTTTGAAATCTTCACGCGGCGCGGAAATGGTTTTCATCATTTCTCCGAGGATGTGCTCGCGTCCCTGGCGGGCCTGTTCGAGCGCTTCGGCCATCACTTCATAGCGAAGTCCGTGCACTTTCAGGTCCATCTGAACTGCGGTGATCCCGTCGCGTGTTCCGCACACTTTGAAATCCATATCACCGAGGTGGTCTTCATCGCCGAGAATGTCGGAAAGCACGGCGTATTTGCCGGAATCATCCGTGATCAGTCCCATTGCGATGCCGGACACCGGTTTTTTGATCTTCACGCCGCAGTCGAGCAGCGCAAGCGTTCCTGCGCAGACCGTGGCCATGGAAGAAGAACCGTTCGATTCGAGGATGTCGGAAACGATACGGATCGTGTACGGATTATCATCCGGGAGCACGTTCTTCAGCGCACGCAGCGCGAGGTTTCCGTGGCCGATCTCGCGGCGTCCTGTTCCGCGCATAGGCTTTGCTTCGCCGGTGGAGAACGGGGGAAAGTTGTAATGGAGAAGGAAATTCACGTCGCCCTGGATCACGGTCGTATCGATCATCTGCTGATCGAGCTTCGTGCCGAGCGTAACAGTGGTAAGCGATTGCGTTTCACCGCGTGTGAAGACGGCGGAACCGTGCGCCATGGGAAGATAATCGACCTCGCACCAGATGGGACGGATGTTCGTCAGCCCGCGCCCGTCGAGGCGGGTACGGTCGTCGAGGATCATGCGGCGGACCGCTTCTTTTTCGACGTCGTGGTAATAGGTTTTCGCCAGCGACTTGTTCTCATCGGTCTGCTCTTCTTCCGGCAGCGAGTTCCAGAATTCTTCGAACACCGCTTTGAACGCATCGGAGCGCTCGTGCTTGTTCGGGTTTCCTTTTTTCGCAACGGCGAGAGCTTTGTCGTACGTGGAAGCTTTCACTTTTTCACGCAGCTCTTCTTTGTGCGTTTCGTGGCTGTATTCGCGTTTGGTTTTGGATTTTTCCACCATCGCGGCCAGTTCCCTGATCGCAGCGATCTGGAGCTTGATCGCCTCGTGCGCGAACTTGATGGCGCCGAGCATGTCGGCTTCGGAAATTTCCTTCATTTCACCTTCCACCATCACGATGTCGTTTTCATTGGCAGCGACGATCATGTCGATGTCGGAAAGCTTCATCTGCTCGATGGTCGGGTTGATCATGAACTTCCCGTCGATCCTTGCCACGCGCACTTCGCTGATGGGGCCGTTGAACGGCACATCGGAAACCGCGAGCGCAGCAGATGCCGCGAGTCCTGCCATGCAGTCGGGAAGGATGGTCTTGTCGGAAGAGATAAGGTAAATGAGCACCTGTGTCTCGGCGTGGTAGTCATCCGGGAAAAGCGGGCGAAGCGCCCGGTCGACGAGGCGGCTCACGAGAATTTCAAGATCGGACGGTTTTGCTTCGCGTTTGAAAAAGCTGCCCGGGATGCGCCCGGCGGCAGCGAACATTTCGCGGTAATCAACGGTGAGCGGCATGAAGTCGACTCCCGCTTTTGCTTCCGGCGCCGATACAACGGTGGCCAGCAGCATGGTGTTTCCGAAACGGACAACGACGGAACCGTCTGCCTGCTTGGCAAGCTTCCCGGTTTCAATAGTGATGGTACGTCCATCGCCGATGTCGAAAGTTTTTTGAATTCCTAGTTTCATAATTGTTTTTCTCTTTGTTTGTTGCAGCTTGTCAGCGGGTCGCTAAAAATGAGAAAGCATCCCTGCTGACTTAAAGGGATGCCTTCCTGTATTGAAATGGTCTTGCATTTATTTACGGATGTCGAGCTTTTTCAGGATAGCCCGGTACCGTTCGATATCGTTTTTCCTGAGGTAATCCAGCAGGCTTTTGCGTTTGCCGACAAGGAGGACCAGCGAGCGCTCCGAACTTTTATCTTTCGGCTTCTGCTTGAGGTGCCCGGTGAGGTGATTGATGCGATGCGTGAAAAGGGCGATCTGTCCTTCGGGTGAACCGGTGTCTTTTTCCGATTTTCCGAATTTTTTGAAGATGTCCTTCTTAATGTCCGACGTCAGGTACATGATTTTTGCTGTTTGTGGATTAAGAATCAGTGAGTTGTTTCCCCTAATGGGACGGCAAAGATACGAATTCTGCCCGATCTGCAAAACCAGGCGGCATCGCCAGACCAGGAAATAAGAAAAAAGCCCTCCGCGGAGGGCTTTCCTGCATCAGAATTTTACGGCCAGTCCGCCCTGCAACAGCGAACTTCCCCACCCGGCTTCCAGGTAGGCGCCTATGTTATCGGTGAAATAATAGCGGATACCCACTGTTGATTCGAAAGCCAGCGGGATCGGGAATTTGAGCGAAATGTTCTC
>DASTSF010000306.1:0-2409 GCA_035760825.1 Bacteroidia bacterium | reverse complement strand
TTACAGGCTGAAAGATAGATGTACAGGTGATGTCTTTCATTCGGGATTGTCTTCTAAATTTGGCATTCCAACCTGATTTACTTTTTTCATGAAAAACAAACGCATTCTTTTCCTTCTGCCGCTCGCTGCTGTTTTTTTTCTTCCGTTGAGCTGTAAGAACAACCCGGCGGAAGACGACGCCACATTTGTAAAGCGCGTCGATTCATTCCTCGTTTCCTATAACAACAAATACCGCGAGCTGACGATCACGTCGAATGAAGCAGTATGGAAATCGCTTACACACATGCAGGAAGGTGATACGATGGCCGATTACCTTTCGGAAAAAGCGCAGAATGATCTCGCCCGGTTCCAGGGTGATTCCACGATCATCCACATGACGCAGCAGTTCCTCGCCAAAAAAGACAAGCTGAATGAATTGCAGCTCGAACAGCTCGAGCACATTCTTTATTTCGCGGGCGGAAGTCCGCAGACAGCCGGCGACCTCGTCGGAAAAAAGATCGCTGCGGAAACGGAGGCAACAAAAATGCTGTACAATTTCCCGTTCAGAATTGACGGGAAAGAAGTAACGCCGAATGACATCGACGACATACTTATCACTGAACGCGACACGGTAAAAAGACTGAAAGCATGGGAAGCGAGCAAGGAAGTGGGCGATTCGCTGCACAAACCGCTCGATAATCTCCGCAACCTGCGCAACCAGGTCGTGCAGGCGCTGAACTATCCTGATTATTTTTCCTACCAGGTCGCTGATTACGGGATGAGCGCCGACACGATGATGTCGATGCTGCGCCAGATCAACGACGAGATCTACCCGCTTTACCGCGAACTTCATACGTGGGCGCGCTACGAACTGGCCAAAAAATACGGATCACCGGTCGTGCCCGATTACATTCCGGCACACTGGCTGCCGAACCGCTGGGGCCAGGACTGGAGCGATCTTGTTACCGTGAAAGGCGTCGATCTCGACAGCATCATCACAGCGCGGAAATTCGATGCCAAATGGGAAGTGCAGGAAGCAGAACGCTATTACGTGAGCATGGGCTTTCCGCAACTGCCGCAGACATTCTGGGACAAGTCGGATCTCTATCCGCCGCCGCCAGGCGCCGACTATAAAAAAAACAACCATGCTTCCGCGTGGCACATGGACCTCGACCAGGACGTGCGTTCACTCATGAGCCTCGAACCGAATGCGCACTGGTATGAAACGACGCACCATGAACTCGGGCATATCTATTATTATCTTTCTTACAGCCGGCCGGAAGTTCCGTTCATTCTCCGCGAAGGCGCCAACCGCGCTTTTCATGAAGCGCTGGGAACGATGTTCGGCATGGCGGCGATGCAGCAACCTTTTCTGCAGGGACTCGGCTTTGTCGATTCAACGGTGAAGATCGATACGATGCAGGCGCTGCTCAAGGAAGCATTGCGCTATGTCGTCGCGCTCGACTGGCAGGCCGGAACGATGAGCGAATTCGAATACGAGCTGTACGCAAAAAATCTTCCGGCCGATCATTTCAACCAGCGCTGGTGGGAGATCGTCAAGCAGGAACAGGGAATCGTTCCGCCGTATTTTCGCGGAGAGAATTTCTGCGATCCCGCGACGAAAACGCACATTATCGACGATCCTGCGCAATATTATGATTACGCGTTTGCGTCGGTGCTGATGTTCCAGTTCCATGATTATATCGCGAAGAACATCCTGCATCAGAATCCGCGTGCCACGAATTATTATGGCAACAAGCAGATCGGGCAATTTATCGGCAGCATGATGAGCGTTGGCGGAGTCGGCGACTGGAGGACGCTGCTGAAGGACAAAACCGGCGAGGATCTCAGCGCCAAACCGATGCTCGATTATTTCGCTCCGCTGATGGATTACCTGAAAAAGGTCAATGCCGGAAGGAAATATACACTGCCGGAAAAACGGGTGCGCTGACCCTCCGCCGCTTTTACTTTTATGCGCTCATGCAGCGATCCGCTGAATGAAGTGGGAATGCTGCCTGAAGAATTCGGATTCGCCGTTGAACAAACGGACCAGCTTTGCTCTCAGCGGATCATCCGAATACAAATGCATTTTAATGAACGACGAGTGAGGCCATTCGCGAAGGTCGGCGCACAGCGAAGCCTGCAGCGGCCTGGCGTGCGTGGCGACAATGGTATGTACCAGCCAGCTACGCGAAGGAATCAGCGAGCGGCAAAAGTTCCTCGCAAACAAACTGCCCCTCCTGTCGTATCTCCTGTTGATGTACTTCGCGTATCCATTCGTAAAATGGCTGAAGTCGGCCACAGCTTCCCGATTGATTTCCAGCCAGGACCGCGTGTCGTCCCCAACATCACGTACCTGAACAACAAGGTTGTACTGATCCGGCAGTAAACTCCACCCCAGCAGGTCCCAGTGCTTATCCATGTACTCAC
>DASTSF010000305.1:0-3688 GCA_035760825.1 Bacteroidia bacterium | reverse complement strand
GTCCTAAACTTGTGTAGGCAAACTCCGGATAAGATGCAAACGTTGGTCACGCACGGAATCAAAATCTGTGTGGAAAGTACATACCAGGATCTTTATTCACGGCCCGAACAGGGGCACTATTATTTTTCCTACCGCATCCGGATAGAAAATAACAGCAGCGCTACCGTGCAGCTGATGCGACGGCACTGGTACATTTTCGATTCCTGCGGAGAGCACAGTGAAGTGGAAGGAGAAGGCGTTGTCGGGCAGCAGCCTGTGCTTCGCCCCGGAGAATCCTACGAGTACGAAAGCGCGTGCCATCTCACCACCGAGATCGGCAGCATGCACGGCACCTACGAGTTCGTTCACGTCGATGACAAACGTTCCTTCGAAGTGATCATCCCCCGCTTCCTGCTGATCGCCGGTCACCGCCTCAACTGAGCGGCTGTTTACAATCCAGGTTCCGGAATCGCTGTAATGGATTTTGCCCGCGCCGGGGAATGCGGCACGGCAAAGCTTATTTCTTTCCGCGCATAATTTCCTTCAGCCACGCCACCGCCGGCTCTTCGCTGGTAAACTGCCGTACGGGATAATCGGGACGGAACAACGCAACGAATGTATTTGTGAGCGCTTTTACCACGGGACTCGATACGAGAACAGCCGTCGCAAGACGATTGGAATTCATCGCCGCGTATTCCTGCGCTTCTTTCGTAACCGTGTAGTCCACACGTGCATCGAGAAGAACAGGCACGCGGGTATCGCCGCACAGGTTACGGATGCAGTCATTCTGCGCCTGTACATGCTTCACATCGATGCGCGCATTGGGCAGGATCGTGAGATAAAGAATTCCATCGTCGGCGTAAACCATCCGCACGGATGCAAGCATCGCCTCTTTCGCCATTATTTCAATTATTGGGATGTAAAAAGAGGGCAAAGTAAGTGCTGAAAAAAGAAAGAGGCGCCGGTTGTTTCCTAACAGGGCACTTTACTTTTGTAAATGGTTATCTCACGGACGCAGCCGGGAAAATGGAATTGCGGGCGCGCAGGCGCCTAAATTCCGAATCAAACGCCCGGTCTTCCTGCATCCTGAATACGGCGTACATTCACCCCTTTACGCATGATTTTCCGTATCTTTGCCGTCCCCATTTAATGGGGTATACTTTTAAACAAACTCATTACCAGTTAGTTAAGATGGACATCACCAAAGAACAGATCGACGATCTCAATGCCGTTGTCAAAGTAAAGGTCGGCCCGGCCGATTACAACGAAAAAGTGGAAAAAGCGCTGCGCAGCTACCAGAAAAAGGTTTCTGTGCCCGGGTTCCGTCCCGGAAAAGTGCCTTCCTCGCTCGTGAAAAAAATGTACGGCAAAGCCGTTCTTGCCGAAGAGATCAACCGCATTCTTTCCGATTCCCTCTACAACTACATCCGTGAAAACAACATCGAGGTGCTCGGCAACCCGCTTCCGAAGGAGGAAGTGAACGACAAGGTCGATTTCGACAAGCAGACGGATTTCGAATTCCATTTCGATATGGCGCTTGCGCCGCAGTTCAGCCTCGCGCTCGGCGCAGACATGAATTTCACGGAATACGTCGTTCGCCCCGATGATAAGCTGATCGATAATTACGTCAATGACATGGCGCGCCGTTATGGCCGCATTTCCGCAGTGGAAGCTGCTGAAGCGGGCGATCTCCTGCACGGCGATTTCGTCGAGCTGGATGAGAACGGGGAAATTGTTCCCGGCGGCATTTTCAAATCATCGACCGTATTCCTCGATAACCCGGTGAAAGAGATCCACCAGGAGCTCATCGGTGCAAAGACCGGCGACAAGTTCGATCTCACGCCTGCCCAGATCTCGGATAATCCGAAAGATCTTGCCGGCAAGCTCGGCGTGGATGAAAACAAGGTACAGGAGCTGAAGAACAAATTCCGTTTCACCGTGCGCAACGTCAGCCGTCTCGTTCCCGCAGAACTGAACGAAGAGCTGTTCGACAAGATCTATGGTCCCGGCGTTGTGACATCGCCCGAACAGTTCCGCGAAAAAATTGCGGAAGAGCTGCGCGGCATGTTCACCCGCGATACGGAAGCAAGGCTGAAAAACGACATTGCGGCAGAGCTGCTGAACCGCGCCAACCTTTCGCTTCCGGATGCTTTCCTGAAGCGCTGGCTGCTGGCGGCCAATGAAAAACCGCTTACGCAGGAACAGATCGACGCGGAATACCCGCTTTATTCCCGGCAGCTCCGCTGGCAGCTGATCGAGAACAAGCTCATCAGGGATAACGGCATTTCCGTTACCGCCGAAGAAGCCGAAGAGCATGTGAAGCAGATCCTCCGCGCCAACATGGCAAAATATGGCCAGCAACCCGATTCGCTCAAGGATGAAGAGCTGACCGCTACCGCCAAACGCGTGCTGCAGAAAGAGGAAGAAGCGAAGAAAGTGTTCGAGGATCTTTATGCAGCGAAGCTCATGATGCTCTACCGCACCAAATGCACCATTACACCCAGGGAAGTGACGTACGAGCAATTCCTGGCGGCGTGACGCCATTGTGGCAGTAAATTGCGGGTGGCACCGATCTTGATTAATTTCACCACATAACCATATTTCATTTTTATGTCAGATCACAATGAATTCCGCAAATATGCCGTCAAGCACATGGGCATCAACAGCCTTACGCTTGACCACTATGCTTCCGTGACACCGCGGGGCATGACCCCGATGATCATCGAAGACCGCCCCGTCACCGGCACCTCCATGTCGGTGTTTGACCGTCTCATGATCGATCGTATCATTTTCATGGGAACGGCCATCAACGACCAGGTCGCGAACATTATCCAGGCCCAGCTGCTTTTCCTCGAATCATCCGATCCGAAAAAAGACATCCAGATCTACGTGAATTCTCCCGGAGGTTCGGTTTACGCCGGGCTCGGCATTTACGACACGATGCAGCTGATCCAGCCGCAGGTCGCGACGATCTGCACGGGCATGGCCGCTTCGATGGGCGCCGTGCTCCAGTGCGCAGGTGCAAAAGGAAAGCGTTCCGCGCTTCCGCACGCCCGTGTTATGATCCACCAGCCGCTTGGCGGAGCTGAAGGACAGGCGTCCGACATTGAGATCACCGCACGCGAGATCATGAAGCTGAAAAAAGAGCTGTATGATATCATCGCGCACCACAGCGGGCAGACCTACGACAAGGTCTGGGCCGACAGCGACCGTGATTACTGGATGACAGCGCAGGAAGCGAAAGATTACGGCATGATCGACGAGATCCTCGTCCGCCGGAACAAATAATAGTTGGCAGCTTTGAATTCCGGGTTCTAAATTCAGAACTTAGAATCCGGAATTCGAAACTTTTTCCCGGAATGGCAACAAAAGAAACCAATATCCACTGTTCTTTCTGCGGTCGCGACAAGCAGGATACGCTCGTGCTCATTGCGGGCATACAGGGTCATATCTGCGACCAGTGCATCCAGCAGGCGTACCGCATTGTGAAGGAAGAATCGGATGCGAAGAAAACGCAGGCGCTGAATTCCGCGCTTACGCTCCTCAAGCCGGTCGAGATCAAACGTCACCTCGACGAGTACGTGATCGGGCAGGAACAGGCGAAAAAAGTTCTTTCCGTCGCCGTTTACAATCATTACAAACGCATCGCGCAGAAGCCTTCGAAGAAAGCGACCGAAGAGATCGAGATCGAAAAGTCGAACATCGTGCT
>DASTSF010000304.1:0-2157 GCA_035760825.1 Bacteroidia bacterium | reverse complement strand
GACGCGTGGTTTGTCAGCAACGTGAAGATGGTGGCGAACCCGGACAGCGAGATCACCGCGGTGAAAACATTCAACCCGGCGTCAACCGCTGTCGTCGACAAGGTTTTCCAGGACAAGCTGGGTGATGTGAAAACCGCTCCCGATCCGAATTCGTCCATCCGCCTTACATCGTACGAACCGAACGACCTGAAGTACGAATCGAATTCTTCTTCCGAACAGTTCGCTGTTTTTTCCGAAGTCTATTACGACAAAGGATGGAACGCCTACATCGACGGAAAAGAAGCTCCTTATGTGCGCGCCGATTTCGTTCTCCGCGCGATGAAAGTCCCTGCGGGCAAGCACGAGATCGAATTCAAATTCGAACCTTCTTTCTATTACACCGGTGAGAAAATTGCGCTGGCCGGGTCCATTCTCCTCTTCCTGATGGTGGGCGGCGGCATTTACGCGCAGAGCAAAAAGATGAAGAAAGAGGCAGAGAACGAAGCTGCATGAAGAAAATCCTCGTTGTAACCTATTACTGGCCACCGAGCGGCGGACCCGGGGTGCAACGCTGGCTGAAATTCGTGAAGTACCTGCGCCGTTCCGGTTTTGGTGCCGTCGTGGTTACCGTCGACCCGGAAAAAGCTTCTTATCCCGTTTTCGATCATTCCCTTGAAAAAGAAATTCCCGAAGGAACGGAAGTTCACCGGACGAATTCTTTCGAGCCCCTGCGTATATTTTCTTCGTTCTTCAAAAAGGAAAAAGTACCGTACGCAGGCATTCCCGACCGGGACAAGATGAGCCTGGCGGGAAAAATATCACTTTACATACGTGCGAATTTTTTTATTCCCGACGCGCGGAAAGGATGGAACAGGTATGCATTCCGTGAATGCTGCCGCATTATCGAACAGGAAAAAATAACCGCGGTTATTACTTCGAGCCCGCCGCATTCCACGCAGCTGACCGGGCTGCGCCTGAAACAGAAATACGGCATCCGGTGGATCGCCGACCTGCGCGATCCCTGGACGGATATTTACTATTACCACAAGCTGCATCATTCCGAACGCGCGAAGAGAAAAGACCTCGCGTACGAGCTGTCCGTGCTGGAAAATGCGGATCACATTCTTGTTACCAGCAACCGGACGGCGAAACAGTATTCCGCCAAATCGGCGGCTGTCGCCGGGAAGATACACGTCATTCCCAATGGTTTCGACGAAGACGATTTCCAGACGGAAGCTCCTGCGTCCCCGGGAAAATTCACGGTCACGTTCATCGGTACGATCAACGAACAGTTCGGCATCGGGAAATTTGTTGCTGCCGTGAAGAATGCGCAGCGTTCGCTGCCGTCCGTTCCTTTCGAAGTGAAATTCGTGGGACAGACCGACCGTGCCGTGGAAAATCTCCTGCGATCGGAGCTCGGCGAAATGCTCGTCATGCCGGGTTATGTTTCGCACAAAGAATCCGTGGAGGAAATGCGGAAGGCACAACTGCTGCTGCTCGTTATTCCGCAAGGCCCGAACCAGGGAACCGTTCCGGGAAAGACGTTCGAATACCTTGCGGCGCAGCGCAGCATTATTTGTCTCGCGCCCGAAGGAAGCAGCGCAGCGGACATTATCCGTTCATGCGAAGCGGGCCGGTCTTTCGTGCACGATGATCAGAAAGGGATGGAAGAGTACATCGTTTCGCTGGCGAAGGAATGGCAGGCAAAAGGCGACCTGAAAATAAATAACGGTAACTTCCGGCAGTATTCCCGGAGGAGCCAGGCCGAAATTCTTGCCGGTCTTATTTCCGGCGCAACACCGAAAACCTGAAACGTCATGCTGCAGTTTTTCTGGAAACTCCTGGTGCGGATGAAAAATCCCACGTGCACGATACAGGCGGAAACGCTCACGCGCAACGTTTCGTTCGAAGACAAAGTGACGATCGAAAAAGGATGCTTCATCGGCGCGGACAAGATCGGGCGCTACACGTTCATCGGCATGAACAGCTACGTGGACAAAAGCACCGCGTCGATCGGACGTTTCTGTTCCATTGCAATGGGCGCGAAGATCGGGATGCGCAATCACCCGATGGAGTGGGTGAGCACACACCCGTTTACCTACAACCGGAAATACGGTTTTGTCCCGCAGAACGTGCAGATCGAAGGTGTGAATGATCGTAAAACGGTGATCGGGAACG
>DASTSF010000303.1:0-3786 GCA_035760825.1 Bacteroidia bacterium | reverse complement strand
GGTAGCCGGAAAACTGCAGGCCGCTTACCGTAAAGTAACTGGCGTTATTGATGGAAAGAAGCGGGGCACCTGTGGCATACGCTCCGTCGATGATGGCGTTCTGCCCGCTGTAGTTTTTCAGCGAAACTGGTTGTGCTGCCGTACCCGTAACAGATGCCGTGAGCGTTTCAGCATACGTTCCTGCCATCACGAAGATCGCAGTTCCCGCCTGCGCCTGGTCGAGCGCATGCTGGATCGTACGGAAAGGATGAGTCAGCGTTCCGGGATTCGAATTGTCTCCGTCCATGCTTACGTAAAGGCTCTGCAACTGCTGCGCTTCAATCGAAAGGAAGCCGGGTACGGAGAGGAAAAGAACGGTAATCCATTTTTTCATTGGCAAAACAGGGTTTGGGGACAGGTAAAATTAGTCGAAATAAGCGAACATGCAGAAGAGGAGTGGGCATTTTCATAACTTTGCGCCCTTGATTTTTTACCCATGAAAAAACGGATTTTCTTCCTGCTTATTGCGTCCTTTTTCGCCGGGAAGCACCTGCACGCACAGGTCATCGCCGAATCGGACCCCAAAACGGCCGCCGACAAGTTTAAGGCGCACAACTACGACGAGGCGCTCGTCGATTACCTCGATCTCCTCGAAGATGATCCGAAAAACATGGATTACAATTATCGCATCGGCGTGTGCTACCTGAACACGAATGTCAACAAGGCGAAGGCGATTCCCTACCTCGAGGTGGTTACGCGACAGGACAAATACGAACCCGACGCCATGTACCTGCTCGGGCGCGCATATCATTTTGCCTACCGTTTCGACGATGCCATCCGGTGCTACAATACGTTCAAGACGAACGGGAAGGGAACGGCGGAAAACCTGGCGGATGTCGACCGTGAGATCCAGAACTGCTACAACGCAAAGGAATTGATGAAGTACCCGCTGAACGTGACGTTCGAAAATCTCGGCAGCAGCCTGAATTCTCCTTTTCCGGATTATTATCCCTTCGTTCCGGCCGATGAATCGTTCATCGTTTATAACACCAAACGTTCCGATAACGGGAATTTCCGGCAGCCCGACGGAAGCTATTATTCCACCGTTTACATCTCCCGCGAAAGCGATGGCGGCTTCCTGAAAGGAAAGAACATCGGCGCTCCTATCGCCACCGACGACGGCAACGTGGAAGTGTGCGGACTTTCCGCCAACGGGAATTACCTGCTGCTGTATTACGATAACGACCAGGAGACCGGCGACATCTACATTTCCGAATGGGACAAAACGAAGAACATGTACAAAAAGCCCGTTCGTCTCGACGACAATATCAATTCCACGAAAGGATACGAGATTGCGGCCACGATCACGAATGACGGCAATACTATTTATTTCGCCAGCGACCGGCCCGGCGGTTACGGCGGAATGGATATTTATGTGTGCAACAAGCTTCCGAACGGGAAATGGGGACCTGCGAAAAATCTCGGGCCGGAGATCAACACGGCTTACGATGAAGATTTCCCCAGCCTTTCTCCCGACGGAAAAACGCTTTACTTCAGCTCCAAGGGTCACTCGAGCATGGGTGGGTACGATATTTTCAAAACCGATTACGATGACGCTACAGCGAATTTCACCGGTGTGAAAAATCTCGGCTACCCGATCAACACGCCGGAAGACAACAGCAATTTCCGCATCTCGGAAAACGGCCGTTACGGCTATGTCGCCATGCGCCGCGACGACGGGCTCGGTGATCTCGATATTTACCGCGTGACGTTCAACGACGTCGAGCCGAATTATTCGGTCGTGGCCGGGCAGATCCGGTTTTCAGACGAAACGAAGAAGATCCCGTACAACGAAGTGTTCATCACCGTCACCAATCACAAAACGAACGAAATCGTCGGCAACTATGTTCCCAACGGAAACACGGGACGCTACATCATGATCCTCGGTCCCGGCGACTACGATGTTTCCATTGATGCGCCCGGGTTCGCAGCTTACGCGGAAACGATCAACATTTTCGACAAAAGCTCTTTCAAACCCGAGATCGACAAGGATTTCCAGCTGAAGGCGCAGTAATTAACGGACCCGGATTCCAAGCGGGAGTGAACGGTCGCTTACCGTACGTCCGGATCCGGAATTTCATTGGGGATTTACAGGGATCAATCCTCCGCGAGCACGATCAGCTTGTCCTCATCCCCGAATGTTATGCTTTTTGATTTGTTCGGGTTCACGACAACGCCATACGCTTTTTCGGGATCGTTCGCGAGCGAGGTGATGCGGTAGCCGAGCGCGGTTTCGTTTCGTTTCGCTGCCGCTTCGAGTACGGTATAAAAATTCACCGCTGTGCCTGTCTTTACGTATTCCTTTGCGGGCTTAAGGTAAATTTCCGAACCTTCCGAACGGAAAAGGTCCTTGAACACGGCCTCGAGGTGTTTGTTCTCCGACACCTGCGAAAGCATGAGACTGATGAGCTTGTCGCTGACAATGAAATCATCTGCGCGCGCCACTTCGGCCAGCGCACGGTTGCGTATGTCGCGCATCTCGCTTACAATGCCGTAACGTTTACCTGACGATTCCGCAATGTTCCGCAGGTGGAGCAGCGTGATGAGCACCTGCGCATCCGCTTCCTGCACGTCGAGGTGACTGTAGCAAAGCACGATGACATGATGAAAGGAGGGAACGTCCAGCGAATGGATCACGGCTTTCTCGGTAATGTTGGCGTGCCGGTAGGTCAGCTTCTGCCGGGAAAGAGTGGAGGCTAAGTCTTTTGTTTCCTCCTCGGAATCGCCGTCTTCGCTCACCACCATCACTTCTGATCCGGGCGCGACGTAATTGTCGAGTTCCCGGATAATGGCCGGTCCTTTTTTATTCCAGCCGAGAATAAGCGTACGCTCTACACCCGGTTTTTCACGTTCACCAATGGAAATAGCAGAATGATCGGGCGCCGGCGGGGCCGTTTTTCCAATGACAAGCGAATCATCGTCCTCGGTTATGGCAATAACCTGGTCTCCGTCCTCGTAAACGGTTTCCATGGGTGGATTGATCAGCAGCTCACCGCTTTTCCGCATGAGTCCCATAACCGCCGAATCTTCGTAAGCCGAAATAATCTCACGGTAGGTTTTCCCGTTCAGCGCTTTTTCCGCGCTGAAATAAATTTCCGCACCGTCGAAATCCATGAGCTCCGTATAGACGACGCTCAGTCCCGACTGCCGGCAGGTTTGTGCGGTGACCCGGGCAATAATGTCTTCGGAAAGCATGACAGCCGCTTCTTTTCCACCCACCAGCTCCGCCGCTTCCATGTTCTTTTCATCCCTCAGTTCGGCCACGATGTGATAGGGCTCGCTTTTCCGTTTCGGGTTGTTGGTGAGGGCAAGAATGGATTTGACGACGAAAGTGTCCGGGCTGCCCGTGTCCTCCGGTGTAAGCACGATGATCGATTTGGCGTCATGCGGACTGACCACTTCGAGATCGTCCAGGTCGAGCGGGCTTCCCGTGCGGCAGATCACCTTCGTGTTCTTCGTTGAAGGGAACTTGGCCTTGATCTCGTCTTCCATTTCCACCTTGTCTTTGTCGGCGAGAATGACGATGCGCGGTTTATGCTTGTTCTCGTTGGCGATCAGCAGCTCGGAAATGATGGTGAATATCTTCGGCGACCAGCCCAGGATGAGCGTATGCCCGTTTTCGAGCACTTTCGACCGTCCCTTGCGCAGTTCTTCCAGCTTTGCTTCCAGCCCGGCGGTCAGCGTACCGATGAGGGTGCTGAGGATGAAAATTCCACCGATCGTTACCAGCAGCATCACCCCGCGCAC
>DASTSF010000302.1:0-6986 GCA_035760825.1 Bacteroidia bacterium | reverse complement strand
ACCTCGCTTACGACGCGATGTACGGCGCGGGGCAGAACGTGATCCGCCGCCTGTTCCCCGACACGACGATGCTGCATTGCGAATACAATCCTTCTTTCGACGGGCAGGCGCCGGAACCTATTCTCCGTAACCTGCAGGAATTCGCCGACGTGATCAGGACGGCGGGAGACATCGACTGCGGGCTCGCCACCGACGGTGACGCCGACCGTATCGGTCTTTTCGACAACGAAGGAAATTTCGTCGACTCGCACCACATCATCCTGCTGCTCATACACTACCTCGTGAAATACAAAGGCATGAAAGGCAAGGTGTGCACGGCATTCAGCACGACGGTGAAGATCAAAAACATGTGCCGCCATTATGGTCTCGAGCTGGAAACGGTGAAGATCGGTTTCAAATACATCTGCGGCATCATGGTGACGGAAGACGTGCTGCTCGGCGGAGAAGAGTCAGGCGGCATCGCGATCAAAGGGCACATTCCCGAACGCGACGGCATCTGGATGGGGCTCGTCATCTGGGAATTCATGGCGAAGAGCGGCAAAACGCTGAAGCAGCTGATCGAGGAAGTGTATGCGATCACCGGTCCGTTTTCCTTCGAGCGCGTCGATCTGCATCTCGACGAAAGCGTGAAACAGCGCGTCATCGCCGATTGCAAAGCGGGGAGATACAAAACATTCGGAAAGTATAAAGTCGATCACGTCGAAGATCTCGACGGCTGGAAATTTTTCCTCAATGACGAGACCTGGGTGATGATCCGCGCCAGCGGAACCGAGCCCGTGCTGCGTACCTACGCGGAAGCGGCGACACGCGAGGAAGCGTTTGATATTCTTGCGAAAACGAAGGAGACGCTGTTGGGGTAGAGGTCAGACTTCGGTACGTCTGCCTTTGGCAGGCTACTCAGTCTGACCAAAGCATTGTCAGACCGAGTGTCCGCCAGCGGCGGACGTACCGAGGGATGACGACGAAGAATTTCAAGTGTGTGCTGCGACTACTCATCCTGACCAAAGCGTTGTCAGACCGAGTGTCCGCCAGCGGCGGACGTACCGAGGGATGACAGCAAAGAATTTCAAGCGCGTGCTCCGACTACTCAGTCTGACCAAAACATTGTCAGACCGAGTGTCCGCCAGTGGCGGGCGTACCGAGGGATGACAACCATTTGTAGAGCGTATCAAGGGATGGCGCCGCGTATTCCCACATCTCAGGGGAAACTGCATTCCAATAATTTTTATTTTCGCTCCCGTTTTTGATTTTTTGTTTTTTGAGATATGAGAAAATATTCGGTTTACATTTTGAAATGCGCAGATGATTCCTATTACACGGGCGTGACAAATAATCTCCGAAGAAGGTTGCGTGAACATGTGAATGCAAGTAATGAAGGCTCTTATACCTCTGAGCGATTGCCGGTCGAGCTTGTGTGGTCTGAAAATTTCAGGGATGTTCGTGTTGCCATTCGCCGGGAAAAGCAAATCAAAAGATGGTCACGCGTCAAAAAGGAGGCATTGATAGAAGGAAGAGTTGATGATTTGAAGATGCTTGCGAAAAAGAAGTTTGTGAAGAAGAAGGTGGTGTGAGTGGTCAGACTTCGGTACGTCACGCTGTGCGTGACTACTCAGTCTGACCAGAGCATTGTCAGACCGAGTGTCCGCCTTCGGTGGACGTACCGGGGGATGACAGCAAAGAAATTCAAGTGCGTATTGCAACTACTCATCCTGACCAAAACATTGTCAGACCGAGTGTCCGCCAGCGGCGGACGTATCGAGGGAGGACGACGAAGAATTTCAAGTGTGTGCTCCGACTACTCAGTCTGACCAAAGCATTGTCAGACCGCGTGTCCGCCACCGGCGGACGTACCGAGGGATGACAACCAGGTGCGAAACGTATCGAAGGACAGCAGTCCATTCTTTTTGACGATGAGCCCGGAAGCAACCCTCTTTACAGTCAGACTGAGTAGTCCGCCTCCGGTGGACGTACCGAAGTCTGACTGTCTAATTCAATTTCCACCCCGCTTCCGGCACCACCGCTTCGAGTTCCCTGATCAGCTCATTCCCGGGTTTCACACGCACTTTGCGCGAGGGAAGTTCCAGCTGAATGTTTTCCGCCTGGTCGTACACGGTGAAGCGCAGCGCAGAATTGCCGGGATATTTCGCGATGATGTCCTGCACGCGCGCAATGAGATCGTCGCTGAGAGAGGGCAGGGGAAGCTGGATCGTGAATTGCTTCACTTTTTTCTCCAGCAGCTCGCTCAGCAATTCCATCGAATGAATTTTCACTTCGAGATTTTCGGAATTGCCGAAACGTTCCTGCACTTTTCCGCGCATCAGGATGAAAAGGCCCGGCGTGAGGATAAACTGCTTGAAGCGGACATAATCCTCGCCGAACAACGCGAACTCGTACGAGGAATCGTAATCTTCGAGCACGAACGTGCCGAACGGCTTGCCTGTTTTCGTCATTTTGTGCTGAACGGAGGTGATCATTCCGCCGAGATGCATTTCGTGGTTCTTCCATTTCGGCAGGTCGGCAAGATCGGACAGCTTGTGCCGGCAGAAAGAAACCATTTCTGTACGGAAATCATCCAGCGGGTGACCGGAAAGGTAAATACCGATAACGTCTTTTTCCGCTTTCAGCTTTTCAAGCGTGCCCCATTCTTCCGCTTTGGGAACAGCGGGTTCCGGCATTTCAATTCCGCCGTCATCGCCCATCATGTCGAACAGCGAAACCTGCGAGGAATTCCTGCTTTCCTGCTGCGCCTGCCCGTAACGGATTATTTTTTCGAGGAACGTCGGTGAATTTTCCCCGTTCTCATTTTTGAAATACGTCGCGCGGTGCAGATCCGTGAAGGAATCCATTCCTCCCGCGTAAACGAGATTTTCCAGCGTTTTCTTGTTCGCTGCACGCAGGTTCACGCGGCGGACAAGATCAAAAATGTTTTTATACGGACCGTTCGCTTTGCGCTCTTCGATGATCGCCTGTGCTGCGCCTTCGCCCACACCTTTGATCGCGCCCATGCCGAAACGGATCTCTCCTTTTTTGTTGACGGAAAAATGGATCTCCGATTCGTTCACGTCCGGTCCGAGAACGGGAATTCCCATTCTGCGCGATTCTTCCATGAAGAACGTGATCTTGTCGATGTTGCCGAGGTTGTGCGTGAGCACCGATGCCATGTATTCCGCGGGATAATGCGCTTTGAGGTAGGCCGTCTGGTACGCGACGAATGCATAGCACGTGGAGTGTGATTTGTTGAATGCGTATTGCGCGAACGCTTCCCAGTCGGTCCACACTTTTTCGCAGGTGGCGGCATCGAGGTTCTTCGCTTTCGTGCCTTCCATGAATTTTCCCTTCATCTTGTCCAGCGTCGCGCGGTCTTTTTTTCCCATCGCTTTGCGCAGGATATCCGCATCGCCTTTGGTGAAACCGGCGAGCTTCTGCGAAAGCAGCATCACCTGCTCCTGGTAAACCGTAATACCGTACGTGTCTTTCAGGAACTCTTCCATTTCGGGAAGATCGTACGTGATCGCTTCGCGGCCGTGCTTGCGGAGGATGAATTTCGGAATGTATTCCAGCGGACCCGGGCGGTACAACGCGTTCATCGCGATGAGGTCCTCGAACTTGTCGGGCTTCAGGTCTTTCAGGTATTTCTGCATCCCGTTCGACTCGAACTGGAATGTGCCGTTCGTTTCCCCCCGCTGGTAAAGTGAAAATGTCTTCGGGTCGTCGAGCGGAATTTCATCGATCTCGATGTCGATGTTGTGGTTTTGCCTGATCAGCTTCAGCGCGTCGCGGATAATGGTGAGCGTCTTCAGCCCGAGAAAGTCCATCTTGATAACGCCTGCATCTTCGATCACTTTCCCGTCGTACTGCGTGATGAAAAGGTTCGTATCCTTCGATGTCGCGACGGGAATGATGTCCGTGAGATCCTGCGGTGCGATGATGATGCCCGCGGCGTGGATTCCTGTTCCGCGTACAGAACCTTCGAGCACCAGCGCTTCTTTCAGCACTTCGGCCTGGAGATCGTTGCCGCCGTATATAGCGCGCAGTTTCCTGACGTTGTCGAGCTCATCGCCGCCGAGCTGCTCTTTCTCGCGCAGCGATTTTTCTCCGTCCATCGGTGCGGTGAGCACGCGGCCCAGCGCAATGCCGGGACGTTCGGGAACAAGCTTCGCCATCGCGTTCGACTGGTCGAGCGGAAGATCGAGCACGCGCGCCACATCTTTGATGGACATTTTCGCCGCCATCGTTCCATAGGTGACGATCTGCGCCACCTGGTTGCGGCCGTATTTGTCGACGACGTAATCGATCACTTTCTGTCGCCCTTCATCGTCGAAATCCGTATCGATATCAGGCATCGATTTCCGGTCGGGATTCAGGAATCGCTCGAACAGCAAATTGTATTTGATCGGGTCGATGTTCGTGATGCCGGTGCAGTACGCGACAACGGAGCCCGCGGCGGAACCGCGGCCCGGACCGATCAGCACGCCGATGTTCTTGCCGGCGTTGATGAAATCCTGCACGATGAGGAAGTAGCCGGCGAATCCCATGGTGCGGATCGTGAACAGCTCGAAGTTGATGCGCTCTTCGATCTCGGGCGTGAGCTCTTTGTATTTTCTGCGCGCACCCTCGAACGTGAGGTGCTTCAGGTATTCGTCCTGGTCGGTGAAGCCTTCCGGGATTTTGTAGTGGGGGAGAAGGATGTCGCGTTTCAGCTTCAGCGGTTCGATCTTGTCGACGATCTCGTTCGTGTTGTCGATCGCCTGCGGAACGTCCGCAAAAAGATCCGACATTTCCTGCGTCGTTTTGAAATAGAACTGGTCGTTCCAGAACGCAAAGCGCCGTCCTTTCATCGACGAATCATCATCCGAAAATTCCTTTGCCGAAGGCGTGCTTTTCTTCTCGCCCGTGTTGATGCAAAGGAGGATGTCGTGCGCGTTCGCATCCTCCACGTTCACGTAATGCGAATCGTTGGAGGCGATGACTTTCACGTTGTATTTCACTGCCCATTTCAGCAGCACTTCATTCACCTTGTTCTGGTCGGGAATATCGTGGCGCTGCAGTTCGATGTAATAATCCTCCCCGAAAATATCGAGCCACCATTTGAATTCTTTTTCCGCCTCTTCTTCGCCTTTGCGCAGGATCATGCGGGGAATGTGTGCGGCGAGGCAGCACGTCGTCGCGATCAGTCCTTTGTGGTATTTAAGGATGAGCTCTTTGTCGATGCGCGGGTATTTTCCGTAAAGTCCTTCCACGTAACCGAGCGAGCAGAGTTTGACGAGATTTTTATAGCCTTCCGCATTTTTCGCAAGGAAAAGCTGGTGATAACGCACGTCGCGGTCTTCCTTCGTGAATTGTTTTTTCTCGCGGTTCTCCACCACGTAAAATTCGCACCCGACGATCGGTTTGATTTTGTCCGGGTTTTCCGGCGTATTGTACTTGCCGGCTTCGGCGACGAACTTGAACACGCCGAACATATTTCCGTGATCGGTGATGGCAATACCGCGCATATTGTCGGCGACGGCTTTTTTATACAGGGAGGAAATGCCTGCCGCCCCGTCGAGAAGGGAAAACTGCGTATGAACGTGAAGGTGGTTGAATTGCAAAGCGAATGAGTTGAAAAGTTGGAAAGTGAATGGCGGAAATCAGGAGATTCCGGTGCTTTAAAATTAAGCAGCAGGGGAGCGGGGAAAAAGTTTTGTTGATAAAAGAGGGACTTTGTTGAGAAGGTAATGCCTACTTCTCTTTTTTCCGCTCGAACGAACGCTGTGTATGGTAAATATAAACCTGCCCGGCGGAATCGGTTACACGTATGTCTTCCAGCACAGCTATGGAATCTTTGCTTTTACCCAGCACAAAAACATTTCCCGTTATCACAGCTTTGGGATCCATGTCCCGGTTCTGCGGACTGATCACACCGAAACTGCAGCGCACGAAAGCGGTGTCTTTCACAAGATCATAGCCATGACGGTCGCTGATGCTGTCGAAGCTGGCAAAATCAAGATCAAGCGTATAGCAGAATTCTTCATCTGCCGGGCCGGGATCATTGTAGCAAACCTGGTGGGTCAGATGACCGTCTTTGAAAAAAGTACGCTCGCTGTAATTTTTCCCGGCCAACTGCGCGGGAACATCGATCGCAGAATCGTTCTGTGCCTGCGAAAGAAGCGGGATGAAAAAAAGCAGCAGCAGGGAAAGACGTTTCAGCACGGGGTAATTTTACTGAAAACAAAGAAAATAGTTGCGGGGAATGCCGGTAAGTTACCGGATGTTTTTCGACGTCCAGGATAAATAGACTGAAAGAGATGCACGAAAGGAGTTAAAGTAATGCTCTAATTTGCCTGCTGGAAGGATAAGTGTACTTTAGGCGAAAGTTTTGGTATGAAACCCCTGCCGATCGCCGTTTTTGTTTTGTGTGTGTGCAGTGCCGGTGCCCAGGTTTCGATCACGAACAGTGACATGGTGGGTGCAGGCGATTCCGTGCGAGTGAGCTATGCAGCTTCCACGGGAACGGCCGACTACACGGTGTTCGGTCCGAATTACTTATGGGATTTTTCCCAGCTGGCGCCGTACGCACAGCAGGTGATGCGCTACGATCAGCCCTCGGCCTTTCCGTTCACGTCGATGGCTACGGTGGCTCACGTGAACCTTTCGCCCGACTCGATCCCCGGGCTGGGCATTATTCCTTCCGATTTCACCGATTACTACAAAGGCTCGTCCTCTTCTTTCCGGCAGGTCGGAAGCAGCTTTCTTTACCCGCAGGTCATCAATTTCCCCATCCCGGTCATTTACAGCTCATCGGATCACATTTACAATTTTCCGCTGGATTACCCGGACCACGACACCTCGGATGCTGCATGGTCGTTCAATGCGCAGAGCTTCGGTCTTTTCTACATCGGCGAAACCATCCACCGGGAAAGCGCCGTTGACGGATGGGGAACGCTCATCACGCCTTTCGGTACGTTCCAGTGCCTGCGGCAGGTTTCCTATGTAACGAAAGTGGA
>DASTSF010000301.1:0-11108 GCA_035760825.1 Bacteroidia bacterium | reverse complement strand
GTACGACGTTTTGCCCGAGACGGAACCCGTATTCTTCCCGCCGTTCTTCTCGATAAGCGCTTTGAGATCATCGCGCGGAATGGAGAAAACACCTGAAACGACGAACGTCTTCCCGGCCAGCTTTTCGCTTCTTCCGGCCAGCTGCTCTTCGGAAAGCTCGAAACGGATCCCTGCTCTTTTCAGCAACGTGATCAGCTCGCGGTTCTTTTCGTTGCTGAAATAATCATGGATGCTGTCCGCCAGGATCTCGCCCACTTCCGGAACATCCACGAGCTTTTCGCGGGAAGCGTGCATCACGGCATCGATGTTCCTGAAATGTGTCGCGATTTTTTTTGCGGTCGTCTCGCCCACGTGCCGTATGCCCAGCGCGAACAGCACCCGCTCGAACGGAACGTTCTTCGATTCGTCGATCCCCTCCAGCAGGTTGTTGACCGATTTTTCCGCCATGCGGTCGAGCGCAAGCAGCTGCTCTTTTTTATTTTTCAGCGAATAGAGATCGCCTATTCCGTGAATGAGCTTCGCGTCGAAGAGTTGCCCGATCGTTTCTTCGCCCAGCGATTCGATGTTCATCGCGCGGCGTGATACGAAATGAATGATCTTCCCTTTCAGCTGGGGCGGGCACCCGTTCTCATTCGGGCAGTAATGAAGCGCTTCACCTTCCCGGCGTACGAGTAACGCGCCGCATTCCGGGCAATGCGTGATGTATTTGTTGGGATGTGAATGCGCTTCGCGTTTCGAAAGATCCACACCGACGATCTTCGGGATGATCTCGCCGCCTTTTTCCACGTAAACAGTGTCGCCGGCACGAACGTCGAGCTTGCTGATGCTGTCTTCATTGTACAGCGATGCGCGTTTCACCGTCGTTCCTGCAAGAAGAACGGGCTGCAGGTTCGCGACGGGCGTGATCGCGCCGGTTCTTCCCACCTGGTAGCTGATCGAAAGCAGCTTCGTGGCCACGCGTTCTGCCTTGAATTTATAGGCGATCGCCCAGCGCGGCGATTTCGCCGTAAACCCAAGCGAACGCTGCTGGTCGAGGTCGTTCACCTTGATCACCACGCCGTCGATATCGAAATCGAGATTGAATCGTTCCTTGTCCCAATGCGCGATGAATTTCATCACCGCATCCAGCCCTTTCACTTTTTTCGAATACGAGGCTACTTTGAATCCCCATTCACGGGCGGCTTCCAGGCTTTCGTAATGCGTTCTGAACGGAAGATCTTCCCCGAGGACAAAATACATGAAGCTGTCGAGCTTCCGGGAAGCGACGATAGCCGAATCCTGCATCTTCAGCGTTCCTGCCGTGGAATTTCGCGGATTGGCAAGGGGCGCTTCGCCGATGTCTTCTTTCTCCCTGTTGATCGCGTTGAACACTTTCCGCGACATGAACACTTCTCCGCGTATCTCGAAATCATCCGGCCAGGACGATTTTTTCAGCGACAGCGGGATGCTTCGTATCGTACGTTCATTGGCCGTGATGTCGTCGCCTTTTTCGCCGTCGCCACGCGTCACCGCCTGCACGAGCTTTCCTTTTTCATAACGCAGCCCGATCGCCACACCGTCGTATTTCAGCTCGCACACATATTCGACTTCGTCGGACGAAATTCCCTTGCGCACACGTTCGTCGAAATCCCGCAGCTCTTCTTCACTGTACGTATTTCCCAGCGAAAGCATGGGATAACGGTGCTTCACGGTCACGAACTCTTTCGTGATCTCGCCGCCAACGCGAACGGTCGGTGAATCGGGGGAATAGAATTCGGGATACTGCTTTTCCAGCGCGATCAGTTCGTCGAGCATCTGGTCGAAATCATAATCGCTGATCACGGGTTCGGCGAGAACATAATAACGGTAGTTGTGCTCCGTCAGCTCTTTCCGCAACTCTTCGATGCGCTTGTGCGCCTGTTCTTTCGTCATGTGCATTGGTTATTTGAGCTCGCCGAGAATAAGTTTTCGCAGGAAGGCAAGTCCGGCCACGGAAGCCCGCAGGATATTGCGCTCACGGCTATCGCCGAAAATAAATTTTTTCGCGAAGGTGCCTTCCGGTCCGCTTACCGCGATCCACGTCGTGCCCAATGGCTTTGCTTCGGTTGCCCCGCCCGGACCTGCAATTCCCGAAACGGCGATCGCATAATCGGTTACCAGCTTTTTCCTGGCGTTGACGGCCATTTCTTTTACCACGTATTCGCTTACCGCGCCATCCTTTGCGAGGGTTTCCGGCAACACATCCAGCTGGTTTTCCTTGATGCGGTCGGCGTACGCGATCACACTGCCGATGTAATAATCGGAACTCCCGGGAACCGAAGTGATCATGTGGGCAATGTTTCCGCCGGTGCAGCTCTCTGCTGTGGAAATCGTTTTTTTCCTTTCACGGAGCAGGCTGCCGACGACATTCTCCAGCGTATCGTCATCAAACCCGAAAACATAATCGTGGATCAGCGGCAGAACTTCTTCCATTTTGCGCGCAATGCATTTTTCCGCATCCTCTTTTTTTCCCTCGTAAATGGAAAGACGCAAGCGCACAATGCCCGGCGAAGGAAGGTAAGCCAGGCGGATATGCTCCGCTGCCAGCGAATCTTCCCACGCCGCGATCTTTTCCGCCAGCCATGATTCGCCGATGCCCTGTGTCAATATCGTTTTGTGAACAATGCCGGGTAACGCGAATTTCTGCATGATCCTCGGCAGCACTTCGTCCGTCATCAGTCCTTTCATCTCGTGCGGCACGCCGGGAAGAGAAACGATTATTCTGCCGTCCCGCTCGAACCACATTCCGGGCGCGGTTCCCAGCTTGTTGCGCAGGGCGACGCATCCGTCGGGCACGTTCGCCTGCTGCAGGTTGACCTCCGTGACTTCCCTTCCGAAACGTTTGAAAAAACCGCGGACATCCGCGAGAACAAGCTGATCCGTGCGCCAGCCCATTCCGAAATAATCGCACAATGTTTTTTTCGTGATGTCGTCTTTCGTCGGACCCAGCCCGCCGGTGATCAGGACAAGCGTGCTTCGCTTCAGCGCGATGTCCAGCACGGAGGAAATATCTTCCGCGCGGTCGGAAACAGCCGAACGGTAGCGTACGTTGACGCCATTGCGGTTGAGCTGCTGTCCCATCCATCCCGAATTGGTATCCGTCACCTGCCCGATGAGGAGCTCGTCGCCGATGGTAATTATTTCTGCTTCCATATCACGCAAAATTAAGTTTCGTTCCCTGCGGATACACATTCCGGGAATTAAATTCTTACGTGTTGTTATCGTAACTTTGCCTCATCTTTTATGCGATGAACAACGACGACGACAACAAAGAGAAGAACATCTCCCCGTTCTATCACCACACCGATAATTTCAGCAGCGCCTATTTCGGAAAAATTCCGGAACATGTAAATCCTTCTGCTTCGGAATCCGGCGAGAACGCCCTCATGGCTTCGGTCATATCGCTACTGGCGGGTCCGCAGAAAAACGAGCACCGCCCGGAACTGCTTGCACTGCTGCGTTCGAACAAAGCGGACGGGCTGCTGCTGAAAATGCTCGGCAGGAAGGATTACCTTAAATACAGGAAAGAGCTGCTGGCTGCCTGCTGGGAAAGCGGGCTCGATTTTTCGAAGCACCTTTCGTTCTTTGCCGGGATGACCCTGAATGCGGACTATGAATCCTGCATTGAAATAACCACCATCATCACTGAATGCATGCAGGGGCCTTTCGAAAAAGAAACGACCGAAGCCGCCATCTCGGAAATGAAGCGGGCCGGTGCGAACGATAGTGTAAAAATGCAGCTGCTCGAAACGGCGATCACCTTCCTGAATATTCGCAGCGTCACCTGATTCTCCTTTTCCCTCTTATCCCCTGTTTTCTGCATTTCATGGAATGATCGGTTTCATTGAACGAATGATCTTATCATTCAATACGGCTGATTTTTAGTTTTGGCCCGGAATATTTTTCCCCGAAAAGGTCAATTGCAGGCCGGTAATCATGTTGATAACATTGGGCCCCCAAACCACACAAACAACTGATTAATAACACAAAACATCCCAAATGAATAAAAAGCCGTTATTAATTATTAACAATAATCACTTTTTTCGATGATTGTAAACAACGCTCTTAGCTGACTTCCCTAATTTTATCGCCCTTTAAAATCCGCAATCACCCACACACAATAAACATAAATCCTAAACATGAAAAAAATGTATACGCAAAACAGACCGAAAGCTAACCGGGGCAAGCGCACGTTTTCCCATGCAGCCTTTCTGTCTTTTCTCTTTGCCCTGTTTATGGCCGCCGGCCTGAACGCACAGGTGTCCAGCTACATTTTCAGCCAGTCGGCAGGCACATATACGCCGATAACCGGCGGAACCGTACTGGGAACTCCGACCAACGATGATAACATCTTCGCGGGCAACCCGATCGGCTTCTCGTTCTGTTTCAACGGCGCTCAATACACCCAGTTCGGTGTCAACGCCAACGGATGGATATACATGGGTCCCTCCACCGGTACCAGCTCTTATACGTCCATCAGCTCGGGTTCAACGAACAACGTCATTTCTGCATTCAACTTTGACCTGCAGGGCGAACCGACAACCGGTGAACTTCGCTACCAGACGATCGGCTCGGCTCCGAACCGTACGCTCGTGGTGCAGTTCTCAAATTATGATGCGTACAGCAGTTCGACAAACACGGATACGTACAATTTCCAGATCCGCCTGAGCGAATCGACGGGCCAGATCGACATTGTTTACGGCAACTTCGTGTGCAACTCTGCGATACGTACGGCACAGGTCGGTCTCCGCGGTGCATCTGCAGCCGATTACAACAATTTGTCCGTTGCGAACGGCATCAATACATGGGCGACCCCGGCACCGGGAGCCAGCAACGCTGCCACCTGCGAGATCAACAATACTCCGCTGGTTCCGTCTTCCGGACTTACATATACCTTTTCCGAGCCGGCAGCTCCCGTTTCCCCGATCAACCTCGTTTTCTCCGGCGTCACCACAACAGGAATGACGCTTACGTGGGACGATAACTCCACCAATGAATCTACATTTTTTGTTTACCAGTCGATCGACAACATCAATTTCACGCTGGTTAACACCCAGGCCTCGACCTCAACCGCAACCACGGGAACACAATACAACTATACGGCCAGCGGGCTTTATACCAACCAGATTTATTACTGGCGTGTTTTAGCCGGCAATGCCAACTGTGGCGGAACACCGCTTACCGGCAACCAGACCACGCTGTCGGGAACAATGTGCGGCACCTACACGATCGGGCCCACAGGTTCTTATCCTTCACTGACGGCAGCCATCGCTGCAGTGCAAACGAATGGCGTGAGCTGCCCGCTCGTTTTTGAATTCCAGGCGGCTTATGTCAGCACAGTGGAAACGTTCCCTATCGTCGTTCCCTTCCTCGGATGCGGTCCCACAACGTCAATCACTGCACGCCCTGAACTCGGCGCAACCAACCTTTCCATTACGAGCAACGCCACACAAACAATCGACTTCAACAATGCCACCTATTTCAGCTTCGACGGCCGTCCGGGTGGTGTAGGGTCTGTTTCCCAGCTTACGATCGATAACAGCTCCACCACGGGCAATGCGGTGCGCTTTATCAATGACGCCCAGTACTGCGGCCTTAATTACATGAAGGTGCGCGGCGTCACGACTTCCGCGACCACGGGTATCGTTGCGTTCGGCAATGCGCTTACCAGCGGAAACAGCAACGATTTCATCACCAACAGCGATCTTACCAGCGGGGCAACCAGCGCAGCTGTTCTTGTTTACGGATCCAATGCAACAGCCAATACGACTAACGCCAACGAGAACCTGAGCAATAACGTTTTCTATGACTGGTTCGGTGCTGCCGCCGCTGATGCTGCCATCAACGTGACCGGAAATTCAGCGGGATGGTCCATCAGCAATAACAGCTTTTACCAGACGGCAAGCCGCACGTATACGAGCGCTGTAACTCATTTCGCGATCAACATCAACACGACTACAGGAACCGGAACCGGCAACTTCGTTGTCTCCGGCAACTACATCGGGGGAACCGCGGCAAACTGCGGCGGATCGGCATGGACCGGCACCGGCGCGGTTGCGCATCGCTTCATTGCCGTGAACGTCACCACGGGCTCGCTCGGAACCAACAGCGTCCAGGGAAACACGATCACCAATTTCAATTTCACGACAACGAGCGGCGCAACCACAACTAACGGTATCTGGTGTGCAATTAACCTGACCGGTACGTCTGCCAACATGAACGTGGGTAACGTAGCTCCGAACATGATCGGCAGCACCACCACGAATGGGCAGATCGTTACCAGTACAAGCACAACCGGTGGAATGACCGTCGCGATCAACTCATCTGCATCCGGCAGCATCAACATCAGCGGAAACATGATCGGCGGTATTACAGCCAACTCGTCTTCCGGCACGACCTCTTCCAGCATTTATGGAATCCTGAACTCGTCAGGTATCCCGGTCATCAGCAATAACACGATCGGAAGTCCTTCGCAGGCAAACAGCCTGATCAATGCAGCGAGCACAAGCGCTACCGGCGGTCACATTACCGCGATCAGCAATAGCTCCGGAACGGGCGCGGTCGCTATCAACAACAACATCATTGCCAACCTGACCAACCAGTACGCCGGAACTTCCACAACCGGCCAGACGCGTGGAATTGTGAACACCTCCGGCGTCGCAACTATTTCCGGCAACTCGATCACGACATTGTTCAACTTTGCTCCGCAAACCGGCACAGGAACCTCCGCTTCCGTGATCGGCATTGTTCAGTCATCTACATCGACCGGGGAGCAATCAGTTACCGGCAATGTGATCGCCAACTTAGCGAACGGCGCTGCTACCGCCAACGTCACGGTGACCGGTATCATCATGTCAGGCCCGACAACGATCTTTACCAACAAAGTGAACCGCAACAATATCCAGTCGCTCGTATCCATCAGCAGCGGCACGGCGATCATCAACGGTATCGTTATCTCCGGCGGGATCATCCGGGTGTATAACAACATGGTTACTCTTGGACTTGACCCCATCGGTAACGCGGTTGTTTCTCCGTACGAGATCAACGGCATTTACAATACAACGACCAACAGGACCAGCATTCTTTTCAACTCGGTTCTCATTACAGGATCGAACGTCGCCAGCGGGACCGGAAATACATACGGTTATCGTTGTTCGGTAACAACTGCAGCAGCTTCGGATTCTATCTACAACAACGTGTTTGCGAACACGCGTTCCAATTCAACGACCGGTGGAATTCACTATTCCATTTCGCTGAACGCCGCTTCGAACACCGTGCTGAACGGAAACGTTTACTTCGGTAACGGAACAGGCTACCAGACGGGGCATGTTGCGACGACGGATTACGCGTCCATCAACACCTGGATGACGGCTGTACCGGGACAAGATCTTAACTCTTACCAGGTCAACCCGAATTTCCAGTCGAACACCAACCTGCACATCAACAACGCTTCCCCTACCGCGCTTGAATCGCGTGCAATTCCGGTTGGAAATATTGTAAATGACATCGATCTCAATCAGCGTCCGGGTCCGGTCGGCTCTGTAAACGGCGGCGGCACAGCTCCCGATATCGGCGCCGATGAATTTGACGGCTTTCCGCTCTCGATCGACATGAGCGCAATTCTCCTCGTCCGCCCGATGACGAGCGGATGTCATGGCAGCGCTGATTCCGTTGTCGTGCGTGTAAAAAACATCAGCTCGCAAACCATCGACTTTGCAACGAACCCGTGCACGGTAAATGCCTATACACAGGGCGTCAACCCGCAGGTATTTCCGCCGGTTTCCCTGACGGGAACGCTTGCCGGACTCGCCACGATGGACGTGGTTGTCAGCACGACGTACAACATGAGCGCAACCGGAACGCACACGTTCCGTGCGTATACGTCCACAACGGGCGACCTCGTGAACAGCAACGACTCCATGACAGCGGTGAACATCCTGATCTCCGGAGGTACTGCTGTTGCCTCTCGCCCGGTGATCTGCATGGGCGACTCCAGCATGCTTTCCGTAAGCGGTTACACCAACGGCGGAACGATCCAGTGGCAGTCATCTCCGGATAACATGACCTGGTCAAACGTTCCGGGCGCGACTACAACTTCGTTGAATACGGGTGCGCTTTCAGCAACCACGTATTACCGTGCCATGATCTGCGGAACGGATTCGTCTGTAGCGGATACGGTAACTGTAAATATTGTCAGTGCACCAACGGTCAATGGCGATACGCGTTGCGGCGCGGGTGTAGTCAACCTGACGGCAACCGGATCGGGAACAATTTTCTGGTATACGCAGCCGACCGGCGGAAGCTCTGTTGCAACAGGCACTACCTATTCACCGACGGTAAGCACGACCACAACTTTCTACGCAGAAAACTTCAGCGGAACGCCGCCGAGCAGCCAGCTGACTACACTTGCAGCAGGAAACGGATCGACGGGCAACATGTTCTCCATTACCGCGCTGAATACGGTCACCATCACCAATTTCGACGGACACATGCCTGCAGGCACTGCCAACTGGGAAGTCTGGTATCGCCCGAACGATTACCTCCTTTCTGCTCCCGCTTCCCTGAACAGTAACGCAGGATGGACGATGCTCGGCGCGGCAAACAACGTCGTATCGAATGGAACCGGTGTTGCTACGCCTCTTCCGATCTTCTTCAACGTAACGATCCCCGCAGGCCAGACGTATTCGTTCTATGTTACGACGACGGCTTCTACTGTGAATTATACGAACGGAACGACAACCGGCGCTGTTTATGCCCCCGGTTCAAATGCAGATTTCCAGTTCCGTGAAGGATATGGCGGAAGCTACTTCGCTCTTGCGAACAACCCGCGTATTTTCAACGGCATCATCCACTATTATTCCGGGTGCGGAAGCGGTCGCGTTCCCGTGGTTGCAACGGTCAACCCGGCTCCCGCGATTTCCGCGATGGCAGGCTCTTCAACACTCTGCTACGGCGATTCGACGCAGCTGGTTGTTTCCAGTTCAAATACGGGTTATGCGTATACATGGTCTCCTGCATCAGGACTTTCAGCAACAACAGGTGATTCGGTAATGGCTTCTCCTTCATCACCGGGTTATTTCACCTATTATGTTGATGCACTCGATGCAGGATCAGGTTGCGCGATCCGCGATTCCGTGCTGATCCACAAAGGCGCGCAGATCATCGTTACGGCAAATGTGAATAGCCAGACCGCTGATACCGTGTGTGCAGGAACTTCGGTGAACCTTGACGGAACGCTTCCTCCTTCAACAATCCAGGTGACGAACGGTAACGTTCTCAACACCTCTACCACGTATCCTTCTCCTTATGGCAACTGGTTCGGCGGTTCGCGGCACCAGATGCTGATCCTGGCCAGCGAACTTACGGCTGCCGGAATGAGCGCAGGTTATATCAATGGTCTGCAGTTCCAGGTGACGAACACGAATGCGTCCGACCCACTCGCCAATTTCGAGATCGATATGGCGCAGACGAACGTAACATCTATCACTACATTCCAGACGCTGCCCTTCGTAACCGTATACACTAACGCGTCTTACGCGCCAGTGGTCGGCTTCAACACGCATACGTTCAGCACACCGTTCTACTGGGACGGAGTTTCCAACATCATCGTGCAGACATGCTTCGTGAACCTGACCAGCCCGACGACGACGTCCTACACCTACAACTGTACGATGCGCCAGACAGCAACGGCCTTCAGTTCTACCGTTCTGAATTACGCCGACAATACACCGACGATCTGCACTGACGCTTCCACGACTTCTTACAACCAGCGTCCGAACATCGCGTTCATGATGTCATATCCTTACGCTTACTCCTGGACGCCTTCTGTAAACGTTGCATCCCCGACGTCGCTTTCTACGACCGCGAACCCGATGGTGAATACCACGTACGTTCTTACGGTTACCGATACGACCACCGGCTGCATGGCAATGGATTCTGTTATGGTACGCGTAAATCCGAACCCGGCGCCGAACTTCGGACCCGACACAGCGATCTGCTCCAACACCACGCTGGTGCTTGACGGAACGGCAGGAAACTATAGCTACCTCTGGCAGGATAATTCCACCAGCCAGACATACTCTGTCAACGCGTTCGGAACGTACGGTGTTGTTGTAACGGATACTATCACGGGATGCGCAGGCGGAGACACGATCCTCGTCGGAATAAATTCCGCACCTGTATTCACGCTCGGTTCTGACGCAACTGTTTGCTCCGGTACGCAGGTTACGTTCAGTGGTCCGGGCGGACAGTATTCCTACGGATGGAACACTTCGGATACTACCGTTTCCATCACGACAGGAACAGCAGGCAATTACATTCTTGTGGTAACGGACACGGTCAACAACTGCTTCAGCAGCGATACCGTTGCGCTTGCCGTCAACCCGGCTCCGGCCGTCTTCCTCGGAAACGACACTTCTGTGTGCGACGGAAACGGACCGCTGGTGCTGAATGCTCCTTCAGGTAATTACAGCTATTCCTGGAGCGACGCTTCCACCAACCAGACGCTCCCGGTCACCGTAACGGGCAACTACTATGTGATCGTCACGGATAACGTTACTTCCTGCTTCAGCGGCGATACGATCCTGGTGAACGTGAATACGTCGCCTGCGTTCACGCTGGGCAACGATACGACGTTCTGCAGCGGAAACGGTCCGATCATGCTTAGTGGTCCGGCCGGTCCGTACAATTACATGTGGAGCGATGCTTCCACGGGTATGACGCTCAGTGAAAACACCACCGGGAACTATTACCTCACAGTTACGGATTCTGTCAACGGATGTATGACGAGCGACACGATCGCACTTACTGTACCGATGTCACCGCCTGCCGTACTTTCTGACACGATGGTCTGCGGTTCTTCCGTTACACTTTCCGGTCCTTCCGGTTCCTACAATTACAGCTGGAGCCCGACCGGCGATATGACACAAACCGAAACCATCAACGCTCCCGGCGGCATGTATTACCTTACCACGACAGACCCGTCTTCGGGATGTGCGACCACCGATTCCTCGATGGTAGCCATCAACACTCCGCCGACGGTAACGTTTGCTTTCGGACAGGCTTCGATCTGCACCACGGACGCGCCGCTT
>DASTSF010000300.1:0-3831 GCA_035760825.1 Bacteroidia bacterium | reverse complement strand
CACTTGATTGCAGCTTCATAATCCTCGCCCGGTTGTGTGTGACTTCGGCGAAGATACAATCTGAAAGCAATTCACAACTTCAGCGGGCAACTCCACCGGCGAAGAAAGGTTGTGTGTGACTTCGGCGAAGATACAATCTGAAAGCAATTCACAACACATTCCACAGGAAGCGGGCGAAGCGTACGGTTGTGTGTGACTTCGGCGAAGATACAATCTGAAAGCAATTCACAACCGCTTGCATTTGTTGGGTCGAGAAGTTGACGTTGTGTGTGACTTCGGCGAAGATACAATCTGAAAGCAATTCACAACAGTCGCCGGGGCGCTGATTTGGCTTTTTACGTTGTGCGGATATTATTGAAGATATCCGCCTGCATTTCATTCCGGCGGAAAAGTTTATCCGCCCACGCAGCTCACAGTCCGGCAATTCGCAGCGAAGTTTACCAATGAAAATTCAACCGGAGATGCTGCGCGCCCTTCAGTTGTATTCGATCTTCCGCTCGATGATGGTTTGCGGTTTTCCGTCGCTGAAAAAAACTTTCCGGGTGCAGTTGCCCTGCGCATCATAAGTGAATTTCATCGTGAAAACGGATTTGTCTGCCGTCGAACGGTCTTCTTCTTCCACCAGCTGCCCGGAAGAATTGTACGTGAACGTGCGCGTATTCACGGTGGTGTCGTTCTTCGCTCCGCCTGCGACGAACGTATCGCGTATCATGTCGCCTTTTGCATCGCGCGTGTAGGTCCACGTTCCTGTCACGGTCTTCCAGGAATCGTACGCGGTTCTCGTTGTCACCTGTCCCGAATCGTTGTACGCGTATGTTTCGCTGCCGGAAAGCTTCCCGTTTTTGAAAATGCTTTTCGACACAACGTTGTTTTTTTGTCCGTAAGTATAACTGGCGGTGACCACATCGTTCTTCTTTTCTTCCGCCAGCTGGCCGGAAGAAGTATAGCTGAAAGAGATCGTGTACACGGGCTTGAGCGTATCATCTCCTTCGAAGCACGTGATCTTTTCCAGCCGGCCGGAAGCGTTGTAATGATAATCGCTTGTTTCGCCTTTCCTGCAGCCGCTGTACATAACCCTGCGTGCGGGACGGTTTTTCGCGTCGTAAGTGAAAACGGTCCTTGTGCATTTCGCTTCTTTCGGATCTGCGGGAGCGCTAAGCAGGGGAAGGTTGTTCCCGTTGTAGTCGGTCCGCCCGCTGACCCTGAAAATATCCTGCGGCTCTCCTTTGATGATATTCGCTGCGGTGCCGGAGGCGGAAAATTCCCGGGTGACAACCGACTTCACATTACCATGCAGCACATCTTCCGGGTTGGTGCGGCCGGACGTGTAATCGGGAAAAATCTCCGGTTCGTACTGGGGTGTGAAGGAAATGCAGAAAACGCACGCGAAGAAAAAGACAGGAAGAAGAAAACGGTTCATGTGAGGATTATTTGCAGTAAAAATAACATTCCACCTGTTTTTCTTTATCGCATAAAAGGGGTAGGCGCGCAAAGATCATTTTCCCCTGTAAGGATTTTCCACGGAAACAAGCTTCAGCGTGCAGGCGGCAGGATCGATGTCATACGTCCATTTTCCCACGGGAAACGGCAATTCGGGCGGCAGGCCTGGACCGGTTGGCAGGACAATATCGGCGACGACATCGTTTCCCCTCGTGCGCATTCGCGTGTACCCGCCGCTGTGCCACGGCATGTAAAGAGAGCCGGCATTGGTGGTGACGAGAATGTTTTCGCGGCCTGCTTCGATGAATTTCCGCTGCAGCGCGCCGGGGTTGATCAGCCTGTCGCCGGTGTATTCCATCTGCGAGCTGTTCTTCGTCGTGTAGGTTTCCGATCCTTGCCGGTGCAGGTGCGCTTTTTCCAGCAATGCGTCGATCGCCGGATCGTGCGAAGCGACCGTATCCGATACCCACTTTTTGTATTTGTGCGCATCGACGATGAAGACGAACCGGTAAAAAGAAGAAAGGTAAACCGGTTGTACGCGCGGGACCGAATCGGCGGGAAGATTATTGTAAAGCACGGGAAGCGCGTGCTCGAATTTATCGATGAGCGCCTGCGGTACGAAAAGGCTGTCGTGCCAGGGTGAAGTGCTGTCGCTCACCTCATCCAGCGCAAAGCAGATCGCCTCGAGGTGGTAAAGTGCGTGCAGCGAATCGCACACGTCGCAGGAACCTTTGCGCGGAGCACAGCCTGTTCCGTTTTCATCGCCGGCACGAATCGTACTGAAGAGAAACACGAAGGATGCGATTGACAGCAGGCGGATCATTATTGGCAGAGTTGAAAGTAAGCGCGAAAGATAGCTGACTTTACCCGGAACTGAAACTCCCGCTCCCTGTCAGTTACGTCGTAAATACGGGCTCATGGCCCGTATCCTGTCACCGGTTTCCACTTCACCGTCGTCGTAAACGATGAACACGAAATTCTCGCGTCCCATGCATCCGGAAGGACAATCGCCATAGCCGTGTGAGAACGTAAGCAGCGTGATGTTGCCTTTCCGCTGCTGGTAAACATGATCCCCGTCGCCGGCAGTTCCCCACGAGGTGTAAGCGGCGAAATGTCCATCGGCTTTCTGCAGCTCCGCGGTAAGTCCCCTGAAGTTGAGCACGAGCGGAGTGGTGTAGCTCACGGAGAATTCATTCTGGTAGGCGTAAAATGTATTCGGCACGAGGGTGAGCGAATATTTTTTCAGGATGCGGTCAATCCCGCTGATCCCTGTTTCTCCCTTCCCGTTTTTCCAGTTGTTGTAAACCGCCTGGTTGAAGCTGTCTTTGTCCGTGTAGGTAATGGACAGCTCGTGGAGGCCGTTTTCCCGGGGAAGACCGTATTCCCATGTAAAACCGAAAGAGCCGGGAGGGAGAAAATTCCATACTGCGACAAGGCTGCGCTCTATTGACCGGATCATGCTTTCACGTACGACGACGCTGTCTTTCCACGCGCTGTCGGTCCACATCGTTCGCATCGCGATAAATACGGCTTCATTGTGAAACGCTTCCTGCAATGAATCGCAGAGTGAAAAGGGCGAAGCCGGATCGGGTGTGCAACGTGAAGCGCCGGGAATTTTGCGCGGCGGGGAATAATTCAACGGCTTTCCCTTTGCATACGTGCGCGTGAACGTGACGTTCCCGCTCGTGTCGTAACGCGTGCATTTCCCGTCGCGTATGCCCATGGTGTACCGGTAATCTGTTTTCGCTGTTCCGCTGCCGTAAAATGTTTTGCAGCTTCCGTTCAGCGTATCGTTTTTGTAACTGGCCTGCGAAACGAGGATGCCGCTGCTGTTCCAGTCAGAGAAAGTTCCGGTCTTCCGGCCTTTTCTGTAATTCGCCTCGGACTGTTTTTTACCGTTTGCGTACCACGCCGTCCATTTGCCTTCCCGTGTTCCGTGACTGTAAACGGACACTGATTTCGTCTGCCCGTTCTCATAATAAACAAGGCACGTGTCATCGGGTTGCCCGTTGCTGTCGAAGTTGTCGACCTCCATGAGCTGGTGATTGTCGTACCACCGTTTCGATGTGCCGGTGGGAATGCCGTTCACGAATGTCGCTTCGTAGCAGACCGTGCCGTCGGCGAGGTAAACGGTCATCTTCCCGTCGCGCATCCCGCCTGCGTTGTAAAAAGAAACGGTGTCTTTTTTCGCGTCCGCATAAAAACTTGTGTGCGCACCGGACTGAATTCCGGCTGCATAATGCGTGGTCATTTTCACCACCTGCGTTTCCGGGTAATAGAGCACGAAATCGCCGTCCAGCTTTCCCTTCGAATAATTTTCTTCGCGCAGGAGACGTCCCTTGTCATCGAGGTGCAGCCATTTTCCTTCTTTTCCGTAAGCGTCATATTCTC
>DASTSF010000299.1:0-2168 GCA_035760825.1 Bacteroidia bacterium | reverse complement strand
ATGATGTTCTTCACCGTCGACAACCGGTTCGCGATGCGCTGGTCGAGCATTTCTCCGTCCGGCGACATGTAGATGACTTCGTCATAGCTGCGTTTCGACCGAAGGTCTTCGATGCAGGCCGCGATCGGTTCGATCTTCATCACCATTCCCGCGCCGCCTCCGAAAGCGTAATCATCCACCGATTTGTGCTTGTCCGTGGAATAGTCCCGCAGGTTCACCACGTTCACTTCCGCCAGCCCTTTGTCCTGTGCGCGTTTCAGGATGGAATGACCGAAAGGACTTTTCAGCAGCTCGGGTAAAACGGTGATGATGTCGATGCGCATGGCGGCAAATTTACGGTTTGAAGTCCGCTTTCTCATCCCGGTTCAATGCAGCCCTGCCAATTATGCCTATTTTTACACACTCCCGTCGAAGGGAAGCCCATTTTGTTAACTTTGATAATTCTCATTATGAGCAACATCCGGCATAACTGGACATCCGAAGAACTTCTTGAGCTGTACGAAACGCCGCTGCTGGAATTGGTATACCGCGCCGCGTCCGTTCACCGCCAGTTTCATAATCCGTCCGAAGTGCAGGTCAGCTCCCTCGTTTCCATCAAAACAGGCGGCTGTTCCGAAGATTGCGGCTATTGCCCGCAGTCGGCGAAATACAATACCAATGTGAAGGTCCACAAGATCCTTCCCGTAGAGGAAGTGGTGGAAAATGCACGGAACGCCAAATCAGCCGGCGTTTCCCGCATGTGCCTGGGCGCTGCGTGGCGGGAAGTGCGCGATAACCGCGACTTCGATAAGGTGCTCGACATGGTGAAAGCCATCAATGCGCTGGACATGGAAGTCTGCTGCACGCTCGGCATGCTCACGGAAGAACAGGCGCAGAAACTTTCCGACGCCGGTGTTTATGCTTACAACCACAACCTCGATACATCGTCGGAATTTTACGGCGAGATCATTTCCACGCGCACTTACGAGGACCGTTTGAATACGCTGAAAAACGTGCGCAAAGCCGGAATGACGATCTGTTCCGGTGGAATTATCGGGATGGGCGAATCGGTGAACGATCGTCTCGGCATGCTGAAAACGCTGAGCCGTCTCGATCCGCACCCGGAATCGGTTCCCATCAATGCGCTGGTGCCTGTTGAAGGGACACCGCTGGAAGATCAGCCTCCTGTTCCCGTCTGGGATATGGTGCGCATGGTAGCCGTGGCCCGCATCGTGATGCCGAAGTCTGTCGTGCGTTTATCTGCGGGACGTCTTTCCATGAGCCCCGAAGGGCAGGCGCTCTGCTTTATGGCCGGGGCGAATTCCATCTTCGCCGGCGACAAGCTGCTGACGACACCGAACCCTGCGTTCAACGAAGACATTGAATTGTTCAGCGCGCTCGGCATCAAGCCCCGTGCGCCTTTCGCATACGGGAAGCCCGGAACCGCCACGCAGGAAGCTGCAGCGCTTACAACTCAATAACCCCCCTGATGATAAAAAGGCTACCGCTTTGCATGCTTCTTCTCGCCGGAATGGTCTCCGGACGTTGCTCCGGCCAGTTTTCCATGCACTGGTACGCCACGCAAAAACAGAACAACGAGAAATATTTTCTTTCGGTGGGTTATGGAGTAGGGACGGCGTACTGGTATTCGCAGATGTCGCGCACATCGATCTACGATAAGCAGGGAGCGCAGGTGGAATCGGGGACATTCAAGTTCCGCGCCAACAACCAGACTACATTTTACGACCTCAACGTTCTTTGCCCGGTGCAGAATTTCCGCCTCGGTCTCGGGATGGACTTTGAAAAATTCTACCTCACGAAGCTCGAGCTCTCCGGTAGCGTTTTCAGTAACAAAGTCATCCTTTACGATGAGACGTTCCGCTTCGATAAAATATTCGCGCAGGTGGAATTCCCGTTCTGGCCGGAAGCTCGCTCAAAATATTCGCTGAGCGCCAATGCGCGCTTCGGTTTTTTCAGCTTCAACAATGTCGACCGCATCAACCTGTTCGGCGATGATGCACTCGCCAACAGCATGTTCACCACGATCAGCCCGGTGGCCGATATGCAGATCTATCCCGGCATCTTCATTTTTGTGCAGCCTTCGGTGGAATACAAGTATTTCAAAAATCCTTCGGTCGATCCGGGCGGCGTGGTCGTTCACAATATTTTCACCTACAGCGCGATGATCG
>DASTSF010000298.1:0-3616 GCA_035760825.1 Bacteroidia bacterium | reverse complement strand
TGATTTTTTTTCTCCGGTTAGCCCGGGGCGAGCGGATTACCGCGTATGAGCGAGCACCGGTTCCGCCGGCGGCGGACAGCGAAGCCGGGAACCGCGCTCCATCAAAAATTATGAACAAACAGACAGAGTAGGGGACAACCGATCGGGCTTACGGCGGCATTTGTTATCTTTGCACGAATTTTATTCACCGATAAAATTCAAACCGCGTTCTATGTCAGCCGACAGTTCCAAAATTTTCACCGAAGGACTCACTTACGACGACGTTCTTCTTTTGCCCTCCTATTCTGAAGTTCTTCCCCGCGAAGTAGATCTTTCCACCCAATTCACGCGCAACATCCGCATCAATGCGCCGATCGTGTCGGCCGCTATGGACACGGTGACGGAATTCCAGCTTGCAATAGCTATTGCGCGCGAAGGCGGGATTGGCGTTATTCACAAGAACATGACGATTGCGCAGCAGGCGGATCATGTGCGTCGCGTGAAACGATCGGAGAGCGGGATGATCATGGACCCGGTGACGCTGAGCGTAAATTCCACGCTGGCGGATGCGCTGAACCTGATGAAAGAACACAAGATCGGCGGTATCCCGGTTACGTCTTCTGACGGGAAGCTGGTGGGAATTGTGACCAACCGCGACCTGCGTTTCGAGAAGAACCTGAAGAAGCCGGTAAGGGAAGTGATGACCGCGGAAAAAATAATTACCACGAAGCAGGGAACCGACCTCAAGAAGGCGGAACAGATACTCCAGCAGTACAAGATCGAAAAGCTGCCGGTGGTGGACAAGGAAGGGAAGCTGGTGGGACTGATCACTTACAAAGACATCATCAAGATCAAGGAACGCCCGACGGCAAGCAAGGATCCGCTCGGGCGCCTGCGCGTTGCAGCGGCGGTGGGCGTAACATCCGATACACTGGAAAGGGCGGACGCGCTGGTGAAAGCCGGCGCCGACGCGATCATCATCGATACAGCGCACGGTCATTCGAAAGGGGTGATCGAAATGCTGAAGCTGGTGAAGAAAACCTATCCTTCGACGGACATCGTGGTTGGAAACATTGCGACCGCGGAAGCCGGGCTTGCGCTCGTGAAAGCGGGAGCGGATGCGGTAAAAGTGGGAATAGGACCGGGCTCGATCTGCACCACGCGCGTGATCGCCGGTGTCGGTGTTCCGCAGCTGAGCGCGGTGATGATGGTGGCTGAAGCGCTGAAGAAAACCGGCGTTCCGATCATTGCCGACGGCGGCATCCGTTTTACCGGCGACATCCCGAAAGCGATCGCTGCGGGTGCGCATACGATCATGGCCGGTTCCTTATTTGCCGGAACCGAAGAATCGCCGGGCGAAACGATCATTTACGAAGGAAGAAAATTCAAATCATACCGCGGGATGGGTTCGCTCGAGGCGATGCAGAAAGGTTCGAAGGACCGTTATTTCCAGGATGTGGAGGACGATATCAAGAAGCTCGTGCCGGAAGGTATATCCGGCCGCGTGCCTTACAAAGGCAGCCTGGCGGAGGTGATTTACCAGCTGGTCGGCGGACTTCGTGCGGGAATGGGTTATTGCGGAGCAAAGAATATTTCGGAACTGCACAAAGCAAAATTCATCCGCATCACGGCAGCGGGGATACGTGAAAGCCATCCGCACGACATCGCCATCACGCGGGAAGCACCGAATTACAGCAGGGATTCTTACTGAAAAACAAAGAGCGGGAATTTTCCCGCTCTTTGTTTTTTTACTCATTTCTTCTTTTACACTAATTCTTTTTTCCGGAACTGCTCCGCCACTACCGGCGATTTGGGATCGGCGTAGTCGTAGAATCCTTTCTTCGATTTGTCGCCGAGATGACCCGCGGTGACCATGTTCACCAGCAGCGGGCAGGGCGCGTATTTCGGATTTCCGTAGCCGTCGTGCAGCACACGCAGAATATACAGGCAAACATCGAGCCCGATGAAATCAGCGAGGCGGAGCGGTCCCATCGGGTGCGCCATGCCGAGCTTCATCACCGTGTCGATCTCTTCCACGCCTGCCGTTCCTTCATGCAGCGTGATGATGGCTTCATTGATCATCGGCATAAGGATTTTGTTCGCCACGAAACCGGGATAATCGTTCACTTCGACGGGAACTTTTCCGAGCTTCCGGGAAAGATCCATGACGACGGATGTCACTTCATCGCTCGTGTTGTAGCCGCGGATCACTTCCACCAGCTTCATCACCGGAACCGGGTTCATGAAATGCATGCCGATCACCTGCGCGGGACGTTTTGTGGCGGCACCGATCTTCGTGATGGAAATGGAGGATGTGTTCGAAGCGAGGATGCAGCCCGCGGGAGCATTCGCGTCGATGTCTTTGAACAGCCTGAATTTTATTTCCGGGTTTTCGGTGGCGGCTTCCACGACGAGATCCGCATTTTTTACGGCAGACGCAAGATCCGTTGCGGGAGAAATACGTGCGAGCGTTTCTTTTTTCTGCTCTTCCGTGACGGCGCCTTTGGCCACCTGCCGGTCGAGGTTTTTGGTAATGGTGGCGAGTCCCTTATCGATCGCTTCTTTTGAAATGTCGACAAGCGTAACGTTGTATCCGAACTGGGCGAACACGTGCGCGATGCCGTTGCCCATGGTTCCCGAGCCTATGACTGTGATGTTTTTCATTGGTAAAATGATTGGAGCGGTAAAGGTAACAGGATGGATGAATTATGGCAGCGGCCGGGGAAAATATTTGGAGCCCGGAAAAAAAACTGCATACGGTCAAAAATCCTCCAGCGCTTTCCACAGCAGCTTCAGTTCGTCGACTTTATTGGGATAGCCGAGCTTTTCGTATGAAGCGATAAGATTATTCAGGAGCATGCGTATGATCTGCAGGTTGGAGCAGGGGGTATAATATTCCGGTTTCGGATCAAGACGCTGCTGGCGGATAAATGCGTCGATCTCTTTTTTGTTTACCGGCGCACCGCGCGAAAAAGGATTGATGTAAAACAGCACCCGGTCGGTATTGTCGGCATCGAGCGAGAAACCGGGCCCGTTGTCGACGTATGCAAGAATGAAATGTCCCGGAAGGTTGACGCCGTAAACCGGGATGCGCAGATCCTGCGCGATCACGGCGTAAATGATCGAAAGCGAAACAGGATTCCCTTTTTTCGTCTCCAGCACATTATTGATGTAGGAATTCTGCGGCGCGTGGTAATTCGTCGTATTCGCACTGAATCCATGCACGTCGAAAAGAATATGATTGATCACGCGGATCTTTTCCAGCGCCGTGAGGTTGTTGTTCAGCTCGAGCCATATATCCTGCTTGATCTGCTCGATGTGGCGGCGTATGTGCGATTCGTCGAGGTCGGGATACTGGTATTTCGCAATGAGAATGGCACCGGAAAGCAGGTCCTGGTTTTCGGGGAACGACCATTCCCGCAGGCTGCGGCGGATCTCATCGAACTGTATCTTGTGAATAATGTTCTCGATCCGCTGCTGGAGAACAGAGTCGAAGGAATTTTCCCATGCGCTTTCAAGAACGGGAATGACATCCGTTCCCAGCGAGAGCAGCTTTTCCCGGATCTGGGAAAAAACATGCTCGTCCGGATCATCCAGCAGACTGATAAGGGCGTTTACTTCCGTCCGGTCCATGGCA
>DASTSF010000297.1:0-8239 GCA_035760825.1 Bacteroidia bacterium | reverse complement strand
CATTACCGCATTTTCATGTTGTTGCGCAATTCCGCCTGCTTGCCGGATATTTGTAAAAAATTAACCATGAAAAAACTTCTACTTCTTTTGGCAGCCACCCCGGCTTTTCTTGCGGGGCAGTCCATCCCCAACCCGGGATTCGAAACGTGGGTAAGCAATTCGGAAAGTCCGCACACGTACCAGACGCCGCAGGGATGGATCACGGGCGATATTATTCAGTCGTCGTTCAGCAACCTGTTCGGCGACCCGGCGTATGTTTCGAACACTGTTTCCCAGGTGAGCAGCGCCCACGGGGGATCGTCTGCGGTCCAGATGACCGTTGCGCAAAGCAACGAGGGCGACACGGTGGCCGGCATCATTTATTCCGTCGCGTCAGCGAATACGGTGATCAGCTCTGCGTTTAACGGGACCCCGGCGATGGGATTCCCGTATACGACGCGATCGGCGAACCTGACGGGATATTATAAGCTGACGCGGATGGGCGGCGACACGGCCGGTGCAGCCATCTGCTTCACGAAATGGAACACTGCCACGCAAATGCGCGATACGGTGGCACTCGTAAACCTGTTCCCGGTCTTAACCAGCGCTTCCAGCTGGACGTCGTTCACCATTCCGGTCAACTACCTTACTTCGGAATATCCCGATACCGCCTTCATCGCATTCGGCATCAGCTCGGCGACGCCGCACATGGGCACCACGTTCACGATCGACGACATTGCTTTTTCAGGAACGGTTCCGGCCGGCATCGACGAGCAGCATGCGGACAATTCCCTCGTGTCGCTCTTCCCGAACCCGTTCAGCGACCAGGCAACGCTCGACATCAGCAAGCTGAACATCGATCACGCACGTCTCGAGATCTACGATATGCTCGGCAACAAAGTGCGCGTGATGGATGACATCACCGGCGACAAAGTGGTGATCGACCGCGAAGGACTTCCTTCCGGTGTGTATTTCTATTACCTCATGAACGGGAACGCTTTGGCAGCTGAAGGAAAAATATCGGTGCAGTAAATCTTTTTTGCAAAACCCCGGACGTCCTCTCCGAAAGGGAGGACGTTTTTGTTTGCGGAAGCATTCAGAACAGTTCGCCCTGCTGTGTCTGCAGCTCCGGATAAGTATGCGCCGCAAGCACAGCGGGTGTGTCTTTTTCTTCCCCCGACGAGACGAGCCGGCTGATCGTATACGCGCTCATGTCGTTCTCGTCGTATGCGGCGAACAGCTGTGTGAGCGTTTCGCGGGAAAGCGTTTCGTCGAGCCACAACTTTTCTTTTTCCGACGGGAGGATGAGCGGCATGCGTTTTTTCGTGTTGTGGATCTTTGCCATGAGCGGGTTCGCTTCCGTGGTGAGGAGGCTGAAGCTGTGCACGATCTCGCCCGAAGAGCGGTCCACCCATTCATCGTAAAGGCCGGCGAATGAAAAGATCTTTTCACTTTTCAGCGAGATGAAATGCGGGTATTTTTTTCCTTTCACCGCCTGCCATTCGAAAAAACCGGTCGCGGGTACGAGGCATCTCCGCTTCAGGATGCTTTCCCGGAATGATGCTTTTTCAAATACCGATTCGCTGCGTGCGTTCAGGGTTTTGTTCGCGATCTCCAGGGCATCTTCCCGCGATCTTGTCCAGGAAGGAATGAGTCCCCAGCGGGAAAGCTTCAGCCGGTCCTGCTTTTCATGCACCACGACGGGAACGAGCGGGTGACTGAACCCGTTCAGGTAATAGTGGATTTCACCATAGAGTTCCTGCAGCAGCGCGTAATCTTCATCGAACGCAGAATAACGTTTGATGAGCTCTTCGGAGCTTATGCTCAGGCTGTAATGGTAGCACATGGCAGGTGAAGATAACCGGCTGCAAGTTATTCAACCCGGGAGGAAATCGTGGTTTCCCCCGGAAAAGTCTTTTCACGCAAAGACACATAACCCCGGTTGCAATAAGTCCTTCTTTGCGAACCTTCTTGTCCGCCGCCGGCGTTTAAATTGCTCTGCGGTAAAAGTTCTTCTCCCCGCAAAACCAATAGTCACTTAACAGGCGGGTTCGTCCTTATTACCGCCGCCATGCCTTTTTCACTATTTTTGCGTCCCGGTTTTTTTCCATGAAGAACATTCGCAATTTCTGCATCATCGCGCACATCGACCACGGCAAGAGCACGCTGGCCGATCGCCTGCTCGAATTCACCAAAACGGTTTCGGCCCGTGATATGGAAGCGCAGGTGCTCGACGACATGGATCTCGAGAAAGAACGCGGCATCACCATCAAGAGCCACGCCATCCAGATGACGTACACGCTCAATGGCGAACAGTATGCGCTGAACCTCATCGATACGCCGGGTCACGTCGATTTTTCCTACGAAGTTTCTCGTTCCATCGCCTCCTGCGAAGGCGCGCTCCTCATTGTCGATGCGGCGCAGGGCATACAGGCGCAGACGATCTCCAATTTGTATCTCGCCCTGGGAAACGATCTCGAAATTATTCCCGTGCTCAACAAGATCGACCTGCCGAGTGCGGAACCTGAAGTGGTGAAAGACCAGATCGTGGACCTCATCGGCTGCAAACGGGAAGACATCATTGCTGCATCCGGGAAAACCGGGTTCGGCGTCACCGATATTCTGGCGGCGATCATTGAACGCATTCCTTCGCCCAAAGGTGATCCTTCTGCACCTCTGCAGGCGCTCATTTTCGATTCCGTGTTCAATTCCTTCCGCGGCATCATCGCGTATTTCAAAGTGGTGAACGGTGAGATCCGCAAAGGTGACAAAGTGAAATTTTTCAATACCGGCAGCGAGTACATCGCCGACGAAGTGGGAATTCTCCGCCTCAGCCTCGAGCCGCGCGACGCCGTGAAAACCGGTGACGTGGGCTACATCATTTCCGGGATAAAGGATGCGCGCGAAGTGAAAGTGGGCGACACGATCACGCAGGTGGAAAACCCGTGCCGCGAAGGCATCAGGGGATTCGAAGATGTAAAGCCCATGGTCTTCGCCGGAATTTATCCCGTCGATACGGACGATTTCGAGGAGCTGCGCTATTCCATGGAGAAGCTGCAGCTCAATGATGCGTCGCTTACCTGGGAGCCGGAATCTTCCGCTGCGCTCGGTTTCGGGTTCCGCTGCGGATTCCTCGGCATGCTGCACATGGAGATCGTGCAGGAACGTCTCGAGCGCGAGTTCAACATGACGGTGATCACGACCGTGCCCAACGTGTCGTACATCGCGTACATGACGTCGGGCGAGGTGATCAACATGCACAACCCGAGCGACATGCCGGACGTGGTGAAGATCGATTACATCGAAGAACCGTTCATCAAGGCGAACATCATCACGAAAGCCGAATACGTGGGCGCCATCATCAAGCTGTGCATGGAAAAACGCGGAACGTTCGTGAACCAGCAGTACCTCACCACCGACCGCGTCGAAATGGTTTTCGAAATGCCGCTCGGCGAGATCGTCTTCGATTTTTACGACAAGCTGAAATCCATCTCGAAAGGCTACGCGTCATTCGATTACCACCAGATCGGTTACCGCCAGTCGGACCTGATCAAGCTCGATATCCTCATCAACGGCGACCAGGTGGATGCGCTTTCCGCGCTCATTCACCGCTCGCGCGCGCACGAGTTCGGAAAGAAGATCTGCGAAAAACTGAAAGAGCTTATCCCGCGCCAGCAGTTCCAGATCGCGATACAGGCCGCCATCGGCGCGAAGATCGTGGCGCGTGAAAATATTTCCGCCATGCGCAAGGACGTTACTGCAAAATGCTACGGCGGTGATATTTCACGGAAACGAAAGCTGCTCGAAAAGCAGAAGGAGGGCAAGAAGCGCATGCGCCAGATCGGTTCCGTGGAAGTTCCCCAGAGCGCGTTCATGGCCGTGCTCAAGCTGGATTGATCCCCGTCCGGGGTTAATTCAGGAATTCACGCAAAGACGCGAAAGGAATTTCCGGCAATTTTTTGCAGACACGTTGCGCTTTTGTCCGGAAGAAAAAGACAAAGCCGGTCATTCATTATCCGGCAGCTTCGCAGGACAATTATCCGGATCCGAATAGCGGAATTCGATCACGGGTTTTCCCTGCAGGTTGATGAGTCCCCATTTGCCGTTCTGTTTCGCTTTTACGTAGTAATTGCTGAACGGAAGCCCGTCGTCATTCACTTCTTCGAAGTTGCCGAACGCAATTTTTCCCCGGCGGTCGATGAAGAATACGCTGTCGCCGCGCGTCACGCGGGCAAAGCCGTGCGTGAATTCGCTGGCATCGTCGAACGTCTGGCCGAACGGATTCTGCCCGGTTTCGTCAATGAAATAAAATTTGTCGTTATTCATGATGAGGGCAATGCCGTTCCCGAACTGGTAAGCCCTGTCGAAATCGCGGTCGAACGGATCCTTCCCGTTCTCGTCGATGTAATGCCAGCTTCCGCCTTCTTTCACGGGAATAATTCCGTAATGATAGGCGTAGCAGTCATCGAACGCCTTGCCGCCTCTTATGCGGTGCCCGCTCGTGTCGATGTAGTAATACTTGTCGTTACGTTCTGCTACTGCAGCGCCGTCCTGGTAGCCGTCTACGAAATCATACGTACCGCCGAAACGGTTTTTCCCGGTGTTGTCGATGAAGTAATAGCCGCTTTCGTCGTCTTTTTTCACCACGGCATAACCGAAAGCGTAATGATACGCGATGTCGAATTCCTGGTCGAACGCATTTTTCCCGTTGTGATCGATGAAGTGATAGCGGCCGCCTGTCAGCACCTGTGCGTAGCCGCTTGAAAAATCGCCCGCATCGTCAAACTCCTGGCCGTTGAAAGCGTCTTTCCCCGTCTTGTCGATGTAGCTCCATTTTTTCCCGGTCTTATTCACCGCCGCAAATCCTTCGGAAAATGCATTGAGGTCGCTGTACGTTTGCCCGAACTGGTTCTTTCCCTGCTTGTTGATGTAAAAATATTTTCCGCCTTTTTTCACCGACGCAAATCCTTCGTGATAGGGGTAAACTTCATAGAATTTATCAGGGAATGCGTACTGGCCGGTCGTGTTGATGTAGCCGAACGTTTCGTTTTCCATCACCGCCGCCATCTTGTCGGAAAAATCCTGCGCGAATTCGAACGACTTGTTGAAGCTGTTCACGCCGGTGGTGTTGATGTAGGAATACGTGTAATCATTATTCTGCACCACGGCGAAGCCTTCTGAAAAATGATAGCACCAGAGGAAATTCAGCTTCGGCTGGATGACCACTTTCCCGGTGGTGTCTTTGTATCCCCATTTTCCATTGGAGAGAAATGGTTTCCACGTATCTGATGCGGGTGATTTCGGCGCGGCTGCCGGGTGTGCGCCGGTCTGCGCGTGAACGGAAATGAAAAAAAATACTGCAAAGCAGGAAAGGAAGAAGGGTTTCATAGGACAGGGCTCTTTTTTGTTCAGCTATTTTACATTTTTTTTTGGTTCACGCTGCGGGCTGCTGCTGTTTGCAAAAACAGAAAGGCCGTCCCTTGCGGAACAGCCTTCCATCTTTTTGAAACCATGGATTTACTGGATAATGATCTTTTTCAGCCCCGTTCTTCCCGTCACCTCGTCTTTTATTTCAAGAAAGTAAATTCCGGGCTGCTGTCCTGCAAGGTCGAGCATCAGGTTGTTCCCGCTGTAGCTGCGCGTGAGGATCGTTTCGCCGAGAATGTCATACATGCGCAGTGTTTTGTTGTCGTTGTCGCGCGTGGAGATGCTGATGTAGTCGGTGGCGGGATTCGGTGTTACACCGAACCACAGTGTGGGCGCTTTCGGGATGAATGTGCTGAGGAGAACAACCACGGTATGCGTGATCGTATCGCTGCAGCCGCCGGTGGAAATCACTACCTGTACGAGGTAAACGCCCGGGGAAAGATACGTGTGCGAAGCAGAAGCCGTGGACGCGGTCCCGGTGTCACCGAAGTTCCACATGTACGTAGCAACCGGGCTGTTCGAAGACGCGGTGAAGCCCGTCGGGAAATTGGTATAGGTCGTGTCGGGTATCGAAGCCGTATCCGACAGCATGAACGTCGAGTTCAGGAATTTTCCCGTATTGCCGGAAGACATGTTCACCGTATTGAGGCCGGAGCACCAGATGCCGTCCGCATCCATCGACGTGTCGATGGGCATGCCGGTGAGGAAATCGCGTTCTTCGAGCGCGCGGATACCATTGGGAAGGTTGTTCGGGATCAATGCGCCCCAGTGCATGGGAAGAGAGTCGACGCGGTTGCGGTAGAAAGCGGCAATGCTGGCGATGGGCCGGAGGTAAAGTGAATCATCTTCGACGATCGCGATGTTCACCGGGCGGCCGGTTGCCGTGGTGTTGTCGTACAGGCAGATGAAATTTCGCGGGGCGGCGTCCAGTGAATCGTAAACCGCGGAACCCTGCGTCGGGCTTGCCGACATAATTCCGAAATTCATTACGGTAATGGGGAAGGCAGAAGCGGCCAGGCGGTAAGAAACGGTTGTTCCGCCGGAGCCGTTGTTCAGCATGAGAATGAAATCCAGCATCGTTCCGGGTGTAAACCTGAAATTTCCCGTCGGCTCAACGCCAAACCAGCCCGAATATGTTCCTGTGGCGCTCGCGGTGATCGAGTCGTAACCTGTATTCGCTGTCATCGACGGGTTCAGGATCCTGCGGATCGAGCCCGTGGTCGGGTTGATAAGAACAGGAAGCCCGGCGCCGTTGCCCGTGAGCGGGGTGCCAACGGTATCCATTGCCGTGAAATAATGATAGGTGGCGTTCGCGTTGAGCCCGCCGATATTCACCCAGCACCAGAATTCTACACGGTTATTGTTCGTCGGGGAAGACCCTTCGATGACCTGGGGAAATATTCCCCCCGTGATGACCGGCCCTCCGGCTTTCGCCGCAAAAGGAATCGCAAGGATCAGGAACAGGAATACTTTTTTCATGGAGCTTTCGGTTTATTGAGCAAAAATTTTGCTTTTGTTCAGCAAAATTAGAAAAGCCCTTTCCCGCCCAGGGTGAAGCAAATCGGAGTTGTTAATAGCAAATTGTTGATTTCCCCTTTTCCAGGGCCGTCGTGTTCTTCCGTTTCGCACATTTAGCGCCTGATATACAGTATCCAACAGTCGCCGTTCCGGACAAAAGCCGGTGAATGGTCTCCGAAAGAGATAGTTTTCGATATTTTAGCAAAGGCAAATAAAAATCTTCCCGTTAATATTCTCATGTAGTCCATGGTTTTCCCCGGGCGGATGTTTTTCATTTAAATCAAATCAGAAATGAAGAGAAGTTTACTCAATTCCTGTCTTGCTGTTCTTGCGCCGGTCTTTATGGCCGGCTCGCTGAGCGCACAATGTTCGGCCGTAACGCCGACAACAACGAACGTTTCCGTGAGCTGCGGAGGCGTTGCAACTCTTACTGCGAGCGGCTCTGCCGGTTACCAGTGGTGGGACCAGTCGAGCGGCGGAAACATGGTGGGAACCGGTTCCAGCTATTCAACAGGCCCGCTCACTGCAGACACCAATCTTTACGTGGAAGGAACGGCCACCTCACCGACGACCCTCATGGGATTGCCGACCTACAACGCCACATTCACAGGGAACGTACGCGGATACTGGTTCACCGCCCCGGTCGATTTCACCATCACCGGGCTGGATATTCCGACGAATGTCAGCGGCACGCAAAACATTGCCGTCGTGAAGCTCACGGCAGCACCTCCGCTGTATTCCAGTACCACGAACGCATTCACCACGCTTTTCCTGACGCAGAACGATCCCACGGTGGGAACAATTCCCGTCAATATTCCCATTGCGGCCGGCGATATCATTGGCATCCTGGGACAGGCGGGCAGCAACAATGCCTACGCTCCGGCCAATTACAACACAACGATCGACGGGCAACCCGTCACTCTTGCGCGCCTGGGCATGCAGTACCCGCTCAACACCACTGCTCCGCAGGAACTGTGGACGGAAACAACCGGTTCGATCTCGCTCGTGGAAATGTATTACACCACTTCCTGCACCAGTCCGCGCGTGCAGGTGGGTGTCACAGTCACTCCCATTCCCGTCGGAGCTTCTGCGGTTAATCCCGCGCTCTGCGCCGGTGATTCCACTGTGCTGAACGCAACAGGCGCAACCAACTACACATGGATGCCCGGCAATCTTACCGGCGCTTCCATCACGGTGACTCCTTCCGCAACGACAACGTACACCGTTACGGGCGACGATGGCGGGATGTGTTCAAATACAGCAACAGTGACGGTAACTGTAAACCCGCTGCCCACCATTTCCGCTTCCGCCTCGA
>DASTSF010000296.1:0-4512 GCA_035760825.1 Bacteroidia bacterium | reverse complement strand
GGCGGTGGTGGAAGTCGCGTGGATCCGCACGCAGGGCTTTTTTGCCTGGCTGATCTGGATGTTCGTGCACCTCCTTTCCCTTGTCGGTTTCAGGAACCGCGTGATCGTGCTGTTCAACTGGATCGTGAGCTACATCAACTACGACCGCGGGATACGGCTGATCATCCGTCCGTTCAAAAGACAAAATGATTCATGAGTGAAATAAAGAACATCAGCGGACGGGCTTCTTTCGTGAAGACGGAGGCGGAAACGAGTATTGTCATCACTTCGGGAGCGGAGAACGGAAAAAAGCGGATCACCGGGATCATACTGCTGCTCTGGATCATCGGCGGACTTTACGTCGTGATCAACCTGTTCACGATCAAACAAAACAATACGATGCTCGTTGTCGTGATCTGGGTGGCGTTCTGGATCTATTTTGCGTACGTCATGGGAAAATCATGGATGTGGCTGCGCAAGGGCAGGGAAGTGATGAAGATCCGCGACGGGAAATTATTCTACAAGCGCGACGTGGGCGGAAGAGGATGGGTGCATGAATTTGCGGTCGACCGTATCCGTAACCTGCGCCCGGCGGTTTCAAAAAATCCAGCATGGCTGAAGCAGTTCGGCGGCGACTACTGGTCGACCGACTGCGATTCGATGGTGTTCAATTACGATGACCGGGAAATTGCCTTCGGTTTCCGGCTGGATGAAAAGGAAATGAAGAAGATATCGCAGCTGATCCTCGGCACGCCGAAGAAGAGGCCGGAAAAGGATTGATCAGATCTTTTTCTCCATCAGGTAATGCTGGATCTCGTCGAAGAGAAGAAATGTTTTTTCGCGGATCGTGTAACCGGAAGCGAGATAGAAGGGAACTGCATTTTCCCTCGCCTGCAGGATGACGGTTTCAATTCCGAGCTGCTTTGCTTTCTGTTCCAGGAAGCTCATCAGCATTTTTCCGAGACCTTTTCCCTGCTTTTCGGTTTTCACGGCGAAGAAACGCACCTGTCCTTCGCTGCCGGAATTTTTCTGCAGGCGGCCCACCGCAAGGCATTCCCCGGTTTCGTCGTCCGTTATCATCGCGTGAAAAGAAGTTTCTTCCGCGTTGTCTTTTTCCGAACCTTCGGCCTGGTTCCACGGCCTGCGCAATATTTCCCAGCGCAGCCTGTAGTAGTTCTGAAAATCTTCCGGGGTAACAGGTTCGTGCACGCGCATACGCGTCAGAACTTGGAGTGTGTTTTGCGGATCTTACCGATCTTGTAATTGACCGTCACCTGCAGGAATATGTAGGAATCCTTGTGGTCGGAATGCCCGCGCTCCTGGTTCATGCCCGTTACGCTGATGCCGTCGACCGTCGGGATAAGCCCGAGACTCGGATCGGCGAAATAGGCGGCCTGCGCCTGCTTGAAAGGTTCATTCTGCGCCGCAGCGATCTGCGTTTTGTCAAAATACACCGTGCTGACGTCGTCGATGTAATCGGTGAGCGTCATGCGCAGACCGAATTCAAGCCCGATGCTCCACTGGCGGTTCAGGGCGTACTTGAAGCCCATTCCCATCGGGAAGCACACGCTGTAGCGGGAATACATTTTGGTTCCGGGCTTTATTCCTTCGCCTTCCGTGCGGAACTGGCGCAGGGCATACCACCTGCCGTCGATGTATTTTCCGTAAGGATTGAAATAAAATCCGCCGACACCCACGAATGCGTATTCCTGGATATCGAGGTGCCGCCAGCCTTTCAGCTTTTTGTAATGATAAACGTGACCGGGCCTTTCCTTGCTGATGTAAAATTCGACCTGTGCCGAAAATTCGAAAATGTTGGATCTGAAATTCAGGTTGCGGTTGTTACGGAAACGTTCCTGCGTAAGCTTGTCATCTCCCATTACTTTTCCGTAACCCAGGTTCGCCCTGTAACCCAGCCAGCGGTCTTTCTTGTAACGAACAGTGGCCATCACCGCCGGGCGTGTCATTACCGGTTCAAGGTCACGCACGAAATGCGTACCGATCTGGTTAGCCCCGCCAAGATCACCGAGAAAATTGGAAGCGCCCACATTCAGACCGACTTCCCACCGGTACTTTTTGTTTTTCTGGGCGCTGCAGAAAAACGGGATCAGCAATAGCAGCAAAAGAAAATGTTTCCTCACCATCCAAGGGTCTTAAAGACAAAAATATAAAAGTTTTTCCTCATCGGAGAGTCGTGATTATTAGGAAATCTTAAAGACACAGGACCGGAGAACACGGTAATGATGTCCTTCCGCGTCCATCCCGATGAGATTTCGTTTCCCGGCCTCGCTCTCGATCGCCTCTCCGACCGAATGAATGCGGGCAAAAGGGACTTCTCCGTTCGTTTTGCCGGAAAATGTATTGAAATCCAAAACCGCGAGAGAAGCGGAAAGGATTTCAGCGAGCTTTCGCCGGTTCTGCACGCGCGCGGTATTCGTGCTGAACATTTCATCGGTCAGCAGTGTTTCGAGAGAAAGTGCTTCGCACAGCTTCCTGAATTGCTTTTCCGTTCCGACAGCCAGAACAATGTGATTGCCGTCTTTCAGCCGGAATGTTTCGCCGTAAGGGGCAATGTTCGGATGCAATGAGCCCTTTCGTTCCGGGTCGACACCCGCTACGGAGTAATTCGTCCCCTGGTTGATGAGCGAAGTGAAAGCCGCATCGGCAAGCGAGACTTCAACGTGGCAGCCTTTCCCGCCCTGTTTTCGCTGCAGCAATGCGGTAAGGATGCCTTCCTTCAGCTGGTGCCCGGCCAGTATGTCAATAAGGGCCACGGGCAGCTTGAGCGGGCCTGACTCGGGAGTTCCGTTGATGTTCATGAGCCCGGATTCTGCCTGTAGAATCAGGTCAAATGCTGGCCTGTTATCGTTTGGACCATATCCTGTTATGTGAGCATAGATAAGTTGCGGAAATAAACGAGAAACGGTTTCATATTGCAATCCGAGCTTTACTTCATCACCGGGCCTGAAATTGACGATGAGCACATCGGCATCAGCGAGAAGAGCGAAAAAACGTTCCCTTTCCGGTGGTGCGGTCAGGTCAAGGAAAACAACCTGTTTCCCGTAATTGACGGACAGGTAATAAGCCGAAACGGGGGAGGAGGGATCTTCCGAAGGCAGCTTCCATTTCCGGGTAGGGTCGCCGCCTGCGCGCGGGTTTTCAATTTTTACAACGTTTGCGCCCAGTTCTGCGAAGAACATTCCCACGGACGGGCCCGCCAGCACGTTGGCCAGCTCGATCACTTTCAGTCCCTTGAAAGGAAGTTGTGCGCTCATGTTTCCCGGTTGCCGAGCCTGCGGCTTATCCACCTGATTTTTTCGATTTGTATCCTGCCGCGGCAAGGACCGTCATGATCTTATCACGGTGGTCGCCCTGGAGGAGTATTTCGCCGTCCTTCACGCTTCCGCCCACGCCGCATTTCGTTTTCAGCTGTTTTCCAAGCGCCTCCAGGTCGGCTGTCCTGCCGGTGAATCCCGTTACGCGGCTCACCATTTTTCCGCCCCCAAGGCGATCGAGATGAATGCGCAGTTCCTGCTGCTGGGGAGCCGGCGTTTCCGCCTCGTCTTCACCGCCGCTTTCCGCTTTAAAATCCGGGTTGGTGGAGTAAACCAGCCCGCCCGCGCTTTTCCTGTTTTTCATTGACGAAAGGTAAAAGAAAAACCCGCCATCGCTGACGGGTTTTTGGTAAGGATGCAGAAGAGATTACTTCGACGCAGTCGTTGTACAGACTTCCGTATTTGTTCCGTCTGTCCACTGCCATACGAGGTTGGCATTAACAGCCGTACCGTTGTGCGTGTACGTTCCGCTTCCGCTGTTCAGCGAACCGAGTGATCCGATGGTCTGCGGAGCAGAGAAGGTGATCGAGCTGCCGGAGATGTTTACGGTTGCATTCAGGTTGATGCCTGTTCCGAAGTTGGAAAGGTTGTTCACCGTGATGGCATCATTGACCGTGTTGCTGGTAGACATTGACATCGTGTACGGGCTGACCCAGGACACCTGGCAGGTATCATCAGCAGCGTAGGTTCCTGCGAGGAATTCCGCGTCATTCACGATGTGGATGGTCACATCCTGGCTGGCTGTATTGCCGGCTGCGTCAGAAACGCTGTAGGTAAGGGTGTAATTTCCTTTGGTGTTGGCATCCACGGTTCCGGTTACAGAGATTTTGGTTGAAACGTCGCCGTCCTGGTCATCCGTAGCAGTGGCAGTCGGGTTGGTAAAGGAAGAGTTCAGAGAAAACGTCTGATCGTTTCCGCCCGTGATGGAGAGCGTAGGAGCTGTCGTATCTTCTTTCTTACAGGAAGAGAACGTGAGAACTCCCCCGAGGATTGCCACAGAGGCGATGACAAAGAGATTCTTTTTCATGTTGGTTGATGTTTAAGATGTTTTGTTGGGTTCTATACAAATGTCGTGCAAAAGTAAACGTAATGGTCATTGGATCAAAATTTTTTGGTAAATAAATAAAGATTAATACATTTGCGCCCGGTTAACCAAACTCAAAAAACCAAGATGAAAAAAGTTCTCTCATTCGTAACC
>DASTSF010000295.1:0-8130 GCA_035760825.1 Bacteroidia bacterium | reverse complement strand
CACGTGTAAGTTCCCACGCCGAGATTCGATTCTGTCGCTGCGGTTCCGCCGGAAGACCATGCGTACGTATAGGGTGAAGTTCCGCCTGAAGGTGTTTCCGTTGCGCTTCCGCTGCTCGTGCAGCCGGTGGGTGATGTTGTGGAAGACGGGGAAAGAACGGACGGTTCGGTGATCGCTACGGATTGTGTTGTTACACAACCTGCGGCGTCGGTGATGGTGCAGGTGTAATTCCCGGCGGGAAGATTGTTTTCCGTTGCTGATGATCCGCCGCTCGTCCAGGAGTAGCTGTATCCCGGCGAACCGCCGCTGGCATTCACGGTTGCGCTTCCGTTGGTTCCGCCGTTGCAGGAAACGTTGCTCTGCGACTGCAGCGATGCGCTCGGACCCGTGGTTGTCGTTACGTTGACCGTTGCTGTCTGCGTGCAGTTGTTCGCATCATGAACAGTTACCGTGTAATTGCCCGGTGCAAGATTGTTCGCCGTCGCGCCGGTTCCGCCCGATGGCGCCCAGCTGTACGTATACCCGCCTGCGCCGCCGCCCGCACTGACGGTGGCGGTTCCTGTATTCGAAGAGCAGCTCGAAGGTGTTGATGTCGCAGATGCGGTGATCGCTGATGGTTGTGTGATCGTGACGGACTGCGTGGTCGTGCAGCTGTTCGCATCCGTGACGGTGACGGTATAGCTTCCTGCGCAAAGATTGGAGGCTGTCGCAGTGGTTTGCACGGGCGCGGAGTTCCACGAGTAGGTGTAGCCGGAAGTTCCCCCGCTTGCATTCACCGTGGCGCTTCCGTTGCAGGAGCCGTTGCACGTAACGTTCGTCGGGGAGGGAATGCTTGCACTCAGCGCGGAAACAGGTTGCGTGATGTTCACGGTGACAGTCGTCGTTGCGCTGGCATTGTCGGTTACGGTACATGTGTAGCTGCCCGGACAGAGGCCGGTTGCCGTCTGCGTGGTTTGCACGGGAGTGGAGTTCCACGAATACGTGTACGGCGCAGTTCCGCCGGAAGGGTTCGCAGTCGCCGTTCCGTTACATCCACCGAAACAGGTGACGTTCGTTGAAGTGGATGTCGTGCTCAGCGGAGTCGGTGCGTTGTAGCAATGCTGCGTGCGCGTGGGCGTGAGGTTCTGCACAACCGGCGTCCACGTCGACGACGTCATGAGGTCATAGTTGGAGCTGGTGGGTGTGGAGAACGTGACGGATTCCGAACCGAGAGTGGGCGTAATGCTTGTGCCCGGGCAACCGCTGGCGGGATCGTTTGTCTGCCCGCTCGTATTGGTGCGGATGACGTTGTAGTTGAAGCCGGCCGCCTGCTGGTCGGTCATCGAAACGAAGTAACCCTGGTCGGAGCAAAGACCGCCTTCCGGGAGAATGGCGGAAAGCCCGATCGGCGCATACGTTCGTCCGAACATCCACGCACCGGTGGAGCTGTTGATCTTACCGATCATCGTGTTCAGAGACACGGATAAAAATGCCAGCTGTGTTCCGATCATGGAATAATTTCCGTCGGAATTTTCCATGATGTCCTCGAGCAGGAACGTATTCCCGAAAATACTTCCGTTAAGGCGTTTATTGAAAATGACGGTAGGTGTGGAAGAACCGGTACCGCTGATGCTGACGATAAATGCGTTCACGTCGTCGAATCCGCCGAGGAGAATATTGCCCGTGGAAAGCGTGATGGCGCAGTTGATCCCCTGTGATGACGTGTTGCCCGCTCCCCATCTTCTGATGTACGTGAGCGCGCCGGCCGTCGTTGTTTTGATGATCAGCGCGTTGCTCGGGTAATCGCCGTTGCTACTCAGCGTGCCGCTTCCTTCGGAAGATTGCCCGACGAAAAAATAACCATCGGCTGATTCCGCGACGTCGTTGATGTAATGCTCATCCGGGTTGGCTGTGGCGATCGTCCACACCTTGCTCCATTGCAACGTTCCGCTTGAATTCACTTTGAATCCCATCGCGCTCGTCGTGTCGACGGTGTTTGCGCTCACGCCGTCCCAGAAATAATCCACGCCGCCGCCGACGAGAAATCCTCCGTCGGAAGTTTCGATAACGGCGTTACCGTATTCGTTGGACGCATTTCCCGAAGGAATATCAGGAAGCTGGTAGCGATACGCCCAGAGCACGTTGCCGTTCGCGTCGATGCGGACAAGAAGAGCGCCGCCGCCGCCGCTGGTCGACTGGCCGGTCATGATGTAACCGCCCGTGCTGACGTTCTTGATGTCGTTGAAGCTCGTCGCGAAACCGCCCGTGTACGCTTTTGCCCACACGACGTTTCCCTGCGCGTCGACTTTGATCGCGTTTCCGTAATACGGACCGAAAGAGTTGTTCAGCCCGGCGATGACGAAATCACCGGCAGGGTTCTGCACCATGCCGCCTGAAATGTCGAACAGTCCTACGTCGTAGCTGAACCGGAACGTCGTCATCTGTGCGTGAAGTCGTCCGCTAAAGAAGCCGGAAAAGATCAGAACGGAGGCGAGAAGAATTTTTTTCATCCTGTGATCGGTTAAAATGTGTGTTGATTGAAAAGCGGAAAGCAAAGCTCCTTCGCAGGCCATGACTGATCCTGGTTAACAGGTTTCGCCGTCAATGAAAAGGAGCGGTTCATCGTGGAAAAGTGGGTTTTGGTGGCGCAAAAGTATCTTATTTGGGAAGGCAGCGCCAGCTGCAGCCGACCAAAGTCGGGGTGATTATTGGATGTCTGTTATTCGGTTTAGTGTCTTTTTATAATTAATAAAACAGGGATAATATTGGACGTCTGATTAATGAAAGGCCGGCCGGCCAGCCTGAAATTCTGATAAAAGCAAAGGTTGTTTCTGCGGCATTCCGTCAATGTAACCGGCAGGATCTTTCAGCGTTCCGCCGGGACGGAAGGAAAACCACCAGCCTTCTTTCCTGCCGTCTTTGTAATTGCCTTTTTCGGCAACTGCGTTGGGATCGTACCCGGGGGCATGGCTTTGATCACGCGCAGGGCTTCATCATCGGGCGCTTTCGAGCCGGAGCTTTTGGTTGCTAAATTTGCACCGCGTGAGAAAGCTGCTCCTTCCCGTTTTTTTCTTTTTTGTCACAACGGCCGCTGCGCAGGATCCTGTGCGCGTGATGGAAGCCGTGCGCGCAGCCATTGCCCCGGCGATTGACGGCGACCTCGATGACAGCTGCTGGAGCAAAGCCCCGCATACTGAACGGTTCATCCAGAACGCACCGGTTCCCGGAAATCCTTCCTCATTCGACGAGGATGTACGTGTCGTTTACGATGACAATGCGATCTACATCGGTGCGCGGCTGTACGATCCGTCTCCCGACAGCATTCTTCACCAGCTCAGCGCCCGCGACGATTACCAGGGCAACAGCGATGCGTTCGGGGTGATGCTCGACACATACCACGACCGCCGCAATGCATTTTTCTTCGCGGTCACCGCGGCCGGCGTGCAGGCGGATTCGCGGTATACATTCGACACGGAAGACCTCAGCCTGAATTCCGTCTGGTATTCGAAAACGAAGGTCGACGCGAAAGGCTGGACGGTGGAAATGAAGATCCCGTACCAGGCGATCCGTTTCAGGAACGGGGACGACCAGCTGTGGGGACTCAACTTTACCCGCATCATCCGCCGTTACCGGGAACAGTCGTGGTGGAATTTCGTCGACCCGAACGTGACAGGCGTCGTGAACCAGTGCGGCGACCTCGCCGGCATCAACAACATTGTCGCGCCGGTACGCCTTGCGCTGCTTCCGTATGTGAGCGCGTATGCGGAAAATTACGCGGGAAGAAACGCCTATTCCCTCAACGGCGGGATGGACATCAAATACGGCATCAACGAAAGTTTCACGCTCGACATGACGCTGATCCCCGATTTCGGGCAAACCCAAAGCGACAACGTTGTGCTGAATCTTTCGCCGTTCGAGGTGAAGTTCGACGAGCGGCGGTATTTTTTTACGGAGGGAACGGACCTCTTCAACAAGAATGATCTTTTCTATTCCCGGCGGATCGGTGCAGCCCCGCCCGGTTACAGCACGGTTTCGAACCAGCTCGACACGAGTGAAATTGTTTACGACAACCCGGAAGTGACGCGCCTGTACAACGCGGTGAAAATTTCCGGCCGTACGAAAAACAAGACGGGAATCGGTTTTCTCAATGCGGTCAGCGCGCCTGCGTACGCCACCCTGCGCGATACGGTCACCGGCGACCTGCGGCGCGTGGAAACAGCGGTGCTGACGAACTACAATGTGCTGGTGATCGACCAGGTGCTTCCGCATAATTCGTACATCGGTTTCCTGAACACGAGCGTGATGCGCAACGGGAACGCGCGTGATGCAGACGTGAGCAGCGTGCAGTTCCGCGCGGGCGACCGGCGGAATGTGTTCGCAGTGGACGGTTACACGGATGTCAGCAACGTGTGGAATGCAGGAAGCGCGAAACCGTCGACCGGTTACCGCTACAATTTCACCGCGGGGAAAGTGAGCGGTAAATACACGGCGATCGCACGGTACAAAGTGATCTCGCAGAATTTCGATTCGAACGACCTGGGCTATCTCGACCTGCGCAACAACATGGATTTCGGTCTACAGCAGAATTACAACATCCATACGCCGGTGGGAAGAATACTCTGGCAGCTGCACCGTCTCGATCTTGACCTCGGCGTTTTTTACAACCCGCGGCATTATACGTTTTTCACGATAACGGGGCGTCACATTTTTACGTTCCGCAACTGGATGTCCGTCGGTGTGAACTGGCTGGCGAATCCCATTTACAGCTACGACTATTATGAAACGCGCACGCCCGGACGTTACCTGCTTTACCCGAAGAATTACCAGCTCAGCGGGTTTCTATCCAGCGATTACCGGAAAAAGCTCGCGCTCGATCTTACCGCGGCATACCGTATTTTCCTCCAGCGCAACCGCACCATCGCCTCGTACAGCGTCGCGCCGCGGTGGAGGGTGAACAACAAGCTGCTTATCGTCTACAGCTGGGCGCAGGAATTGAAAAACGACAATGTGGGATTTGTGGCCAACCGCAACGATTCGCTCTTTTTCGGTTTGCGCAACCTGAACACGGTGACGAACACGTTGACGCTGGACTACATTTTCACCAATACGATGGGGCTTTCGCTGCGCGTCCGTCATTACTGGTCGCAGGCGGACTATAAAGGATATTACCTGCTTAACGCGAATGGACAGACACAGGATGCGTATTACAATGGCGACGCGGACGTACGTTTCAACGCGTTCAATGTCGACATGGTGTTCACGTGGCAGTTCTTTCCGGGCAGCGAGCTGAGCGTTGTCTGGAAGAATGCGATCCTCACCACGGATAACCTGCTGAAGGCAAATTACGCCGAAGATGCGCGCGACGTTTTCGATTCGCCCCAGAGCAACAGCCTTTCCGCAAAGCTGATCTGGTACATCGATGCCGGGAAGTGGTTCCGACGGAAATGATTTTTATCTTTAGGGTTAAGCAACTCAACCCCATTCCGCACGTCTTTTCAAAAAACTCCTGACCATGAAAAAATTCCTGCTGCTTCTTATTGTCGTATTGGCCACAGGTCTCGGACTGTGTGCTCAGGACACGATCGTAAAGGTGAACGGCGACCGCGTCGTTGCGAAAGTGACGGAGGTGGGACAATATACGATCAGGTACAAGCGCTACAATGCGCCCGACGGTCCCGTTTACGATGTCAAAAAAACAGATGTGAGAATGATCGTCTATTCTGACGGAACGATCGAACATTATTCTGCTGCTGATAACGGCTATTCAAATCCTTCTTCTGAAAATAACATCAGGAGACGCTGGCTGATTGGTCTCAATTCTTTCGATATGCTGTTCGGGGTGCTGACCGCCAGCGTGCAATACAATATTGTCGGCGATGAGCTGGCGCTGCGTGTTCCGCTCAGTGCAGGCGTTTCACATCTGGCAGGCAACAGCCCGACCAGTTCGCCGGGCATCTCGTATTATTATTACAGCCGCGACAAGATATTCAGCTCCGGCCTCGATCTTCTTTATTATCCTGCGAAGCAGCACAGGGTGGCGAGCTACTATACAGGTGTGTCGCTGGAATACGGAGAAATTTATACGTATGATCGTTACTACTACGTTTATCCTTATACGCCGCATTACAGCACGTACTGGTTTTCCGGAACAGGAATCATTAACGGGTTTCTTTTCCAGCCTTCCGACCGGGTGAATATCTCGCTGGATGCAACGATCGGAATGGCGATCTCGAACGGGGAAACGAATTATTACAGCAGCAGCAACATCGGTCCTCTCATCCGGATGGGAATGACGCTGGGCTATCGTTTCGGGAATAATATCCTCGCGGATAAAACGAAATAGAAACGGAAGGCGCTGCGTTCCGGCAAATCATGCCGAAGCGCGTTCATTTTACCTGGTTCATCGATTTTATCACCAGCGACCGCTTCAGCTCGTCTTCATTGAGCGATGTCGTGATCTTCACATCGGTTTCTTCGGAAGGAATGAGGTCGAAACCGTTATCGCTGAACGTGGCGGACGGATCGTCGAGCGAAAGAAAAACATCCTTTGCATACGATACGGCGCGCAGCGAAACGGTGAATTCGTTTTTCCTGTCGGGATCCTGCGAAACGTCGAACGATATCCCGGGATCTTTCACGAACTGCATGTTCCTGTCGCTCGTGAGGCAAACCGTTTTCTTCAGCACTTTCCCGTTTTCATAATTGAACACGAGCTCGAGAAATCCTTTCGTGCGATCGACGCTGTCCTCGAGTAATTTGAACGGAAGGATCAGCGCGAGACGTGAATGTTCCGCAGGAACGCGGAAAGGATTGATGCCGTAACGTTCGTTGTTGCCCGCCATGTTCATCCAGCGGAAACCGAGCACGCCGGTATGCAGCAGCGTGTCGTCGTTGACGATGTAAACGTACGCGGTGTCGTCTTTCTGCAGCACGTCCATCATCACCGGCGCGTAAGCTTCTTTCAACCGGTACTGCAGGAGTTTCGGTCGTCCGTAATAATCGACCGAAGACCAGGAAGTGACGGGCCAGCAGTCGTTGTATTGCCAGAAAAGCGAACCCATGCAATAGGGGCGCGTATGCCGCTGCGCCTCGATCGCCCGTGTCACGCCGTCGGCCTGCATCACCTGCGAAACGTACACGTAATCGTCGAACGAAGACGGTACGGGATAATCGCGTGCCATGTAGGTGTTGATCGTTTCAAAACCTTTCGGATGCTTTTCGTGGCTTATCACGTCGGCGTCATTCAGCGAAAGCGCTTTCCTGCCGGTGAAATCGAAGAACGTGCGCATGTCGGGCATTCCCTGGAAACCGAATTCGCTCATGAACCGGCCGATGTGATCGTCATACGCGCTGAACGGTTCCATGCCCCACCACACGCCCCAGTAATGCACGTCGCCCTGCTCAAACGCTTCTTTATGTCCCCATCCTGTCGACGGGGAAGATGGCCAGTACGGAATATTCGCTGCGTTCGTTTTCATGACGAGGCGGATGCCGTTATCGAGCTGCAGCATTTCCGCCACCAGCGCAAGCGAATCCGCTTTCGAATAATTCATTTCTTTCTGCCAGCCCCAGTTCATCCATCCTTCCGCGATCTCGTTGTTGCCGCAGAAAAGTGAAACGCAGGGATGACCTGCAAGACGCTCGGTCTGGTCCATGCATTCTTTCCCGGCAATGTCCATGAAATGAACCGAAGCAGGATAAACGCCGCCGGCGAACATGAAATCCTGCCACACCATGATGCCGAGCGAATCGCAGATGTTGTAAAAACGATCGTCTTCATAAACGCCGCCGCCCCAAACGCGCAGCATGTTCATGCCGCAGTCTTTCGCGTTCTTCAGCAGGGAATAATATTTTTCAGTCGTTACGCGTGGAAGAAAATTATCGCACGGTATCCAGTTGGCGCCGCGCATGTATATTTTTTTTCCGTTCAGGATGAAGGCCATCTGCCCGTCGTATTCGACGGTGTTGGTCGTGAGTTCGATCGTGCGCAGGCCCGTGCGTGTCGTCTGCGCGGAAATATCTTTTCCGCATTTCAGCGTCAGCGTAAAATCGTAGAGCTCCTGTTTTCCGTAACCGGTGCACCACCACAGGCGCGGGTGGACGACCGGGAACACGAAGCGCACATCGGACAATGTTCCGCCGGGAGGAAGG